>NZ_JBHYUG010000149.1:0-11778 GCF_042749375.1 Streptomyces sp. NPDC059477
GCTCGTGGCGAGGGCCTCGCGCATGATGTTGGTGAGCATCTCGTCGATCTCGGCCCGTTCGATGCGGGCGCGCAGCCGGTACCGCCAGCCGGGGATGTCGAACGTGGCGAACTCCAGCTGGGGATCGTCGCGCTTGCGGAATGCCCACAGCACGGCCCGCATGGCGGTGACGTCCTGCGCCCGCAGCCGGTCCTCGATCACCCGCCAGGGCACGCCCACCAGGCCCTCGATGGCGGCGGCCTCCAGGGCGGACAGGTCCCCGGTCGACACCCGCTCGGCGGTGCCGTCGTCCTGCCGCAGGGAAACGATCATGTGCTGCTGCTCCTTCTACTCAAGGTCCCGGCGGACGTCGCCCAGGACGCGTTCGACCTCGGCCCGCATGCGCGGGGTCCCGGCCTGCACGGTGCGCGTCCACCAGCCCGCGGGCCGCGCCCACTGCGTCGCCCACCGGGAGCGGTTGCTGAACACGGGGTGCCGCAGCCGCCCTTCGTTGATCTGCTTCGGGACGCCGGACGTGCCCGGTTCCAGCCGGGTCCAGTCCAGCCACACCCGCGCGCCGGGGGTACTGCCCTGTCCCACGCTGATGCGCACTCCGCCGGCGAGCATCGCGCGGAACGGGCGGGTGGTGGGCGAGGGGCCGCCACGCCCCTGGACGCCCTGCCGGTTGCGCTTGCGGCCCTCCGACACCAGTGACTGGGTGCGGATGGCCTGCTGGAGGTCACGGTGTAGGGGCTCGGCTGCCCGCCGGATGCGGCGGGCGAGGTTCTGCCTGAGGCGGGGGCCGCCTGCCGCGCGCAGGCGGCGGGACAGCATGACCAGCTGGCCGGTGCCTGTGATCTGTACGGAGCTGGGCATCAGGCTGCGGGGATGGTGACGTTCTCGGCGGGCTCGCTGGTGATCGCGAACTGGCACATGATCTGCGCCGCGCTGTCCAGCTCCCTCACCTTGGCCTGGCTGGTGACCTGCACCGCGTACACGTCCATCGTCTGCCCGGCGATGTCGCCCTCGTCCATCCACACGATGAACCCGGTCGCCTCGCGGACCAGCAGGGTGCGTACGTCGTCGCCGTCCTTGGACGCCCAGAACGTGAGCGACGATTCGGAGGCGGTGATCTCGCCCGGCACCGTCGGCGTGAAGCGCGAGCCGAGGGCAGCAGTCGGCACCGTGGCCGAGGTGGTCTGCCACCCGGCCATCGCCCCGGTTTCGCCCTCCAGCGCGGTCCCGGCGTTGATCTCCGGGCGGGTCGGCGCCGCCTTGCTCGCGATGCTCGGCACCCACAACACCTTGGTCGTCCCGCGCCGGTAGTAGCGGATGCTCGCGTTGATCGGAGTCGCCATCAGCTCTCATCTCCTGTCTTCCGGCGGCGCCTCGCCGTCGTCGTCTTCTTGGTCGGGGGGTTCTCGGCGATCTGCCAGCCCGCCGCCTGGTGGTGCGGCACGGCCGCCTCGTCCACCTCGATCGGCTGGTCCGGCAGATCGGGGTGGGCCATCGTCACGCGGGCCATCAGACCGGCACCCGGATGACCGCCACGGTCATGGAGGTCACGGCGTCGTACGTGATCGCCGCCCGGCCGGTGCTGGGGTTGCGGTAGTCGTTCGTGACGGGGATCCCGACCTCGGCGCCCGCCGCCACGCTGATCGCCCGGTCTGCGATCGCGAGCCCGTTCACGGTGCCCGGCGTCACCAGGGTCACCGTGTGCGATCCGGAGTCGCCGTTCTTGACGAGCAGCAGTACCCCGACGCCGGTGGGCGCGGTGTCCCCGCCCCCGGCGGCGGCGGTGTAGGTCACGGCGGCGCCGGTCAGCGGCATCACCGTGGCGGTCAGTGCAGCCATGTGGGTTCTCTCCTCCTTCTAGATGAATCCGCGGCCGGCCACGGTCAGCAGCACCCGCGCCTGCGCGCCCTGCTCGGTCTGGTCCAGCACCAGCCGGGTCCCTCCGATACCGGCCTCCAGCCCGTCCAGGCCGAGACTCGGCGACTCCCGCAGCCACGCCGTGACGCGCTCCCCGATCTCCGCCGCGCGGGCGCGGGCGGCCACGACGTCGTCGTCACCGCGGTTGGCGACGGCGGCCACGGTGATCTGGAACTGCTCCTCGCGGGACGTCCCGAGACCGACGGCCTCGGCGGCGGACTGTGCCGCCTCGAAGTCCCCGGTGGGGTCGCCGTCGAATCCGACGATCAGCCAGTCCGGTGCGGCATCGTCGGTGACCTCGGGCCCGTCCGCCACGGTGACGCCGTCGCTGTCGCCGCCCGGCGCGAATGCGGGGTCGGCGCGGGCGAGCGCCACCAGCGCGGCGATCACTTCGGGAATCCTGGACATTCAGGCCACTCCGGGGGGAAGTCGGTAGGGGGCGAGGAGTTCGAGGACGCGGTTGGGCACGGCGTAGCCGAACCCGACGATGGGTTCGCTGACGCTGTAGTCGTCGCCGCCGCCCGCCAGGCCGCCGCTGCGGCTGGGGCGCTGGGTGCGCCACAGGTGCTGCACCAGCATCCGCGCGGCGAGGTTGATGGTGGGGGTGACCGAGGCACGTCCGGCCTGGACGGTGACCTCCAGCAGGCCGTGGAACCACCCGCCGTCACGGCGGCGCACACTGCCGGTGGCGGCGTCGAGGACCAGGGCGTCGACGGGGTAGGAGCTACCGCCGGTGAGGACCGGTTCCACGGAGGTGAGGGACAGGACGGGCATGGTGCGCAGCACCACCAGCCGGCGGCCCGTGCCGGTGTCGTGCTGCTCGCTCACCTCGCGGGGGTCCACCGGCCCGATGTACTCCTCGATGACCGGCGTGACGGCGTCGATGTACACCTGCAACTCGGTGTCGTCGCGGTCGGTTTTGAGGTTGAGCTGGGCTTTCGCGTCGGCGAGGGTCAGCAACGGCACGGCTGCCCCCTCATGTCCGGGAAATGGGCAGGACGTTGGGGAAGCCGAGCAGGATCGTCGCCCCGTACACGCCGCCGGTGGTGGTGCCCGAGGGGGTGGTCACGGCGCGCAGGTAGCGGGCGGTGCCGGTGTAGCCGGTCTCGTAGACGGTGTCGTCGTTCGCGGCGGCGATCGTGGGCAGCGTGCCTTGCAGGTCGGCGGCCGGGGCCGCGGACCAGCTGGCATTGTCGTCGGACACTTCGAGGGTGATGGCGTGGGTGCCGTCGGTGATGGTGCCGGTGTGGACCAGAAGCATCGCCGCGCCGAACCACTCGTTGGTGCCGGCCGCTCCGGACAGTTTCCGGTCGACGGCTGTGCCGTTGGCTGCCGCGGTCCGCGCGGTGATCGCCAGCGTGGCGCGGGCGCGGACGTGGTTGTAGACGGTGCGCTTCACTGGACGCCTCCCGCCGGCTTGCGGGCGGCGGGGGTGGTCTTCTTCGCCGCGGTCTTCGTCTCGGCCGCCGGCGGTGGTCCGGCGGGGGCTGCGGGGCCGTCGGTGGGCTCGGTGCTCGCGGGGCCGGGCGGCCCGGTGTCCGGCGCCGGGCTGGCGCCGGCGGTGGGGTCGTGCGGTGCGGCCGGGGTGGGTGCGGGGGCCACGGCCTGGGGGATGACGACGGTTTCGAACAGGTCCTCGCGGCCGGTGACGATGGGGTCGTGGGGGGCGATCAGGTCGCCTTTGACGACGTGCCGGTTGTCCGGCCCCCAGAAGGTCTCTTTCGCTCGGTACACGGTGTGCTCCTGGAACGAGGGAGGGCGCGGCCCGCTGGGTGCCGGCCGCGCCCCGGATGTGGGTGGGGTCAGGTGACGTTCAGGAGCCGGAAGGCGTCCGCGTTGACGATGTCCGCGCCGACGCGCCAGTACGCGAACCAGCCCGCCTCGCCGGTCGGCCGTCCGCTGGCGCCCTTGACGAGGGGCTCGTAGACCATGGTCATGCCGACCCGGTCCACGATGTAGTAGTTGCGGAAGTCGCCCAGCATGAGCGCGTAGTTGTCCTGGCCGGCGTTGATCGTGCCGTCCATCGTGGATGCCTCGTAGATCGGGGCGCCCATCAGCTGCTCGGGCTGGCCCATCCCGAGGTTCGCCCAGAAGCTGGAGCCGCCGGCGCTGTCGAACTGGCGGGTCTTGTTGATGATCGGTTTCGCGGCCATCCACGACGGGCGGCCGGTGATCCGGTGGCGGGGCGGCAGGGCCTGCTCGACGGCGTAGACGTCGGCGACGGCGTAGGTGTCGGTGGTCGCCGAGGCGACGACCGAACCGGGCACCGCGGCGACCGCGGTGACCGCGCCCTTGGGCTTGCCGGTGCCGTCGCCGGTGGCGAACGCGGCGGCCTCCAGGCGGTCCTTGGCGTCCGCCAGGAGCGGCCCGACCTCCGTGCCGAACCCGGAGTCGGCGAGCACCTCGAACGAGCCCTGCACCCAGGCCGATGCCTTCTCGGGCTTGATGGACGGCTGGGCGAACCCGGGCGAGTTGTCGCTGACCTCGTCGGCCTCGGCCAGCCATCCCGCCGTCACCCCGGCCGAGGAGACGCCGTTCCACGTGTCGGTGGTGATCGTCTTGATCGTGGACACCTGCCGGAACGGATTCGCGCTGCCCGCGTTGGTGAGGATGATCGTCGGGTCCAGGGTGAACGGGACGAGGAACCCGCCCGCGGCGTCGGTCAGGGTCATCGCCCTGCGGTGCGCCTCGGCCAGCCGGTACGACGCGTACTCGTCCTCGTCGAGCAGCGCCGGGTTCCCGGCGTTCTCCAGCAGCGACTCGAACGCGCGCATGTAGTGGTCCGAGCCGGTCAGCAGCAGATGCTGCGCGATACGCCCGCGCCGGTCCCCGCGGACCAGGCGCTCGACGCGCTCCTGCTGGTCCCCGCTGATCTGCTCGGCCGCCAGCTCCACCGCGTACAGGGCGCGGCTGCGCAGATCCCCGCGTGTCTCCCGCTCGGCGAGGTTCGCGCCGCGCACGCGGTCGAGTTCCTCGTAGGGGTTGCCGCGGGAGCGCAGGAACTGCGGGCCCTCGCCGTCGGGGCGCTCCTGGGCGCCGGTGACGGTGGCGGCGGCGCGGACGGCGTCGACGCGCCGCTCGTGCTCCAGCTGCTCGTCGTACGCCTCCTGCGCGGTGTCGACCTCGGTCAGCAGCTCCCGCGCGCGGGTCACCTGCTCCTCGCCGGGCTCTTCGATCTCCTCCAGCTCGAACAGCTCGGAGCGCAGGGCGTCCAGGCCCTCCTTGAGCTTGTCGCTCTTCTTCTTCCGCTTGGTCGTGGTCACGGGACCCTCCTGGCTTTCCTGGCCTTGATCTCGGCGCGGAGCTTGATCCACGCGATCGACTGCCGAGCGGAGTGCCCTTGGTCGGGCGGGTCCTCGGCGGCGGGGCCCGGGTCGGGGTCGCCGTTGGCCGGCGGGCCCGCAGCTGACGGGCCCTGGGGCGCGTCCAGCGGGGTGCCGGTCCGGAGCATCGCGGCGAGCTGTTCACGCTCGCCGGGTGAGAGGTCGGCGAGCAGGCGGGCCGCCTGCTCGGCCCGTACGCCGATCACGGCGGCGTCCGGGTAGACGGGGAAGGGGGTGGGCCCGTACTCCTTGAGCCGGATCTCCTGGCGGCGCACCGTGCGCAGCTTCCCGCCGCTGTCGGGCTTCCATCCGCCGCGCGGGGTCCGGCCGGGGTCGGAGCGGATGAGGCCGCCCGTGAAGGACTGCCCGGTGATGGCGCCCTCGCGGATGTTCTCCAGGACCTCGTCCGCCAGCTCGGTGCGGTTGTAGCGGGTCACCGTGAGCAGTCCCCGGCTGTCGGCCTTCACCTCCAGCGGTGTGCCGATCGGCATGCTGCCGCGCTCGGAGGGGGTGCCCCAGATGGTGCGGCCGTGGTTGTAGAACACGCCCACCCGCCATGTGGAGCGGGACCCTGCCGGGGCGAGCTGGTTCAGGGTGCGGTCGAACGCCCGGCGGTCGATGACCTCGGTGTAGTGGCCGTCCGGGTCGCGGACCTCGGTGGGGGTGTCGAACACCGCGGCATAGGCTTCGACGGTGCGGCCGTCCCCGCCGGCGCGGACACGGATGTCCTCCAGCGGGAAGCTGCGTGTGAAGGTGTCCATCACGCCTCCTGCGTGGACGGTGGGGCGGTTGTCTCTGTCCGGCCGGTGCCGGGTTCCTGCAGCTGGACGGAGTACAGGCCGGAGTGCCTCAGCAGGGTGAAGTCCTCGGCCTCGACCGCGGCCACCACCGACGGCGGTTCGTAGCCGGCGTCGACCAGCGCGCGGATCGTGCGGGACTGGACGCCCTGGATCTCGGCGGCGGCCTGGCGGTCCTCGCGCAGCCACGCGATGTCGCGGTCGTCGTACCAGAGTTCCGCGCCCGCGGGGACGGGGATGATCTGGGCCAGGGATCCGGCGGCCTCCCGCCACAGCGGGCGCATCGTGCCGTCCGCCAGCCGCCGGCGCGAAGAGGCGTAGTTCCCCGCGTTCAGCGACGACCCGGCCAGCCCCTCGGAGAACCCGACGATGACGGGGGGTACACCGGCCGCCGCGGCGAGCCGGGTCTCACCGGCGCCCTGCGTGGCCTTGAAGTCGAGCTGCTGCATGTCTTTGCCGACCACGGTGGCGTCCGCGCCGCCGCCCAGGTACAGGGTCCGGTAGGCGGATTCGACGCCACTGTGCTCGGAGTCCATGAGCGCCTGGAACCGCTTCACCTTGTCCATCGACACGGACGCGTCGAACGACACGATGACCTGCGGTGTCGCCCCACTCTCGTAAAACTTCAGCTTGTGCCGGGTCGCCGCGGTGTCCCCGACGATCTCCCGGATCACCGGCGTCACCCACGACATGCCCCGGAACTGGAACTCGGGGTCGGGGATCGGCGCGAAGTGCGCCACCTGCTCCGGCAGCAGGAACCACGGCTGCGATCCGGTCGGCGGGTCGTACATGTAGCCGATCAGCTCGGAATCGATCGCCTCGCTCGGCAGACCGGGCTCCTCGTCCGAGCCGGTGATGATCGTGACCCAGTCCGGCCGCAAGACCTTTAGGCGGCCGGGGTTGTAGTTCGTGACGTACCCGTTGCCCTCCAGGTCCCCGTTCTGGATCATCCGGGACAGCAGATTGCCCGTCGTACCGCCCGGCCAGGGCTTCTCCAGCAGGGCGAGATCCTGAGTGCCGAACAACTCACCGGGGCGGCCGTTGCGGATCTGCCGGAACTGGAACCGGGCCTCGGCGAACAGCATCTGCCGCACCATCATCAGCGCGAACACCGGCCCGTTCGCCTTGTACGCGTGACGGATCTTCGCCTCGAACTCCAGCGGCAGCGGCCTCTCGCGGCCGTCCACCGGCCGGCCGGTGCCGTAGTAGACGTTCCCGCCCACCGACCACGACCCGTCGTCCCGTACTGCCGTACGGCGCGCGTGCTCCCACAGACTCGTCACCGCTCCCCCTCCGGCCGCAGGTCCTCGACCAGCGCGACCGTGAGCCCGGGCGGGGACGCCTGCCACGCGGTCACCTGATACACGACCTGGTCCGCGATGACGATCCGGTCCCCGTCCACCCGGATCGCGTGACCGCACCCCTCGGCAACGACCTGAAGTGCGATGCACGTCAGCCGGGGCGCGCGCACGACCCTGACACCGCCGGGGACCTTCTCCAGGCTCAGCTCACCGTCCACCACCGTCTCCCCCTTCGCCTTCCTCACCGTTCCCGACGTCGACGTCGACCAGGAGCAGGAACGAGGCGGCGGTCAGCGCCCCGCCCGTCATCAGCCCCAGGCCCGGACCGAACTGCACCGCGGCGCCCGCCGACAGGCCCGCACAGCCCGCCCAGTAGCCGAGCCGCACCCGGGCCAGCCGCGGCCACCGGGTCACCCGAAGAAGCCCCACGGCTCCGCCTCCTCCTGCTCGACGTCGTGGAACATCTCCCACCCCCACACCGCGTTCGTGGACGCCACCAGCGGGCTGATGTCCACACCGTCCGACTTGCGGGACCACGCCCACGCATCACCCACGTCACGTTTGCGGGCGCCCGCCAGCGCCGCCGCCATGGGGGCCTGCCCGGCCCGGCCGAGGTGGTAGAGCGTCCCGGTGTCCATGACGTGGTCGTAGAAGATCCCGCACGCCTGCGTCACCTCACGCACCTTCGGGCAGCGCAGGTACTCGGAGCGGTCCTCGCGCTCCGGGTCGTCCTCGTACGCCAGGGCCTTGCGGATCGCCGGAACCAGCGACCCGGCGGGTCCGCCCTCATCGATCACCCACGCGCACGGGTTCCACATCCGGTCCCGCTCGGTCACCCAGTCCACCACCCAGTCCGTACCGGGCCGGTGCGCCACCACCTCGGTGTGCACCCCGTCACCGGACCGGCCGGCGATGCTGACGGCGGTCCATGTGCGCTCCGGGTTGGTGTCGACCGCGAACGCCACCGGATCCTCCGGCTTCGACGTGGCGTCCTCGCCCGCATCCCACTTCTCCATCGGGATGACCTGCCACGTCTCCTCGGAGACCTCGGGATAGGTACCGTCGCCGAGCCGCTCACGGTCGAACAGGTCCGCCCGCATCGCCCGCTTCTCCTGCAACACGTACGCGGTCCGGATACGGATCCCCAACGCGGGATTGGCGCGGGCGAACGACCGCTCCTCGTCCCGGCTGTCGTGCTCCTCACACACGATCCGGCCCTCGGCGTCGGTCGGGCACTCCCGGAAATGCGGAGCGATCGAGTACTCCAGATACGTCAGCGACGGATCCAAAGCCCCCTCGGCCATCGCGCGGGCCCGCAGCAGCGCCAGCTGCTCGCTCTCGTCCCCCAGCCCGGCCGAACCGGTGAACACCAGCTGGGGATTCGGACGGGCCGACAGGACCGGCATCAGCGCCCCGATCGGCGCAGCCCTCAGCTTCATCGCCTCGTCCATCAGGACCAGGTCCCCGGAGAACCCGCGCCCGCTGTCACCGCCACGCGCCAGGAACCGGATCCGTGCCCCGTTGAAGAACTCGAACCCTTCCTCACCGTGAGAACGGCGCACGCGCCGGACGCGGCGGCTCAACGCGTACGAACCCTCGATCACCTGATCCAGCCGGAGGAACGACTCCTGGGCGGTGTTGAACTGATGCGCGGTGTGGATGACGAGCCTGCCGCCGAACAGGATGACCTCGCCGAGCTGGCGGGCCTCCAGGAACCCGCCCTTGCCGTTCTGGCGGGCCACGTTCAGCACGACGTCCAGCGACGCCCACCGGCCCTCGTCGTCCTCGACCAGGCTGTGATGCAGCGCGAGCTGCTGCCACGGGTCCAGATGCAGACCGGCGTCCTCGGCCAGCTCGATGCACTCCTGCCCCGCAGGCGACTGGAAGGCGAGCGCCTCCTGGTCCTCGGTCCCGTCCCACCGGCCGGTGCCGACGTACCGGCGCCAGGGCACGGACAGGATCCTCGGGGTCTGGCACCCGATCACCGGGCACCCTCAGCGGCACCCGGAGAGAGCCGCCGCTCACGCCGCGCGGTGATCTCATCGACCTTGTCGCCCCGCTCCCTCGGAGGCGCCGCGGCGACCACCACCGCCATGGCCTGCCGCAGCTCCCGCGCCGCGGTCGCGGCGGCCTTCGGGTCGGGGGCCGAGTCGACCTCGGCCGCCAGGCGCAGCGCGACCGCGGCCAGGGCGTGCCCGGCGGGGTCGATGCCGAGGTCTGCGAGCTGGGCCGAGGCCGCCCTGGCGACAGCGCCGCGGCGCAGACGCCGACCCGGCGACGGAGCGTCACCCACCGGACATCACCCCCCGTAACCAGACAGATAGTCACCGACAGTGACAAGTAAGGGATTACCGAGCGTGACGGGCATGGCGTGACAGAGCGTCACTAATACACGCGAACTGAGTTCGCGTGTATTAGTGACGCCGCAGCGCGGGGAGAGAGGCGGGAGACAAAGGGCTTTTGGGTCGCCCGCCTCCCGATCCACGTCGGGACACGGCCCCCCTCCCCCTTCCCCTCACACACCCGGGCAGCCACGACAGCGGGCGCACCGGACACGATCAGCGACAGCGAACAGTCATCAGACGCTGCTCGCGCTCCGTCACCAGTCCCGTGACGCCTGGGCAGTGACGGGGCGTGACCCACCACGCCGGTAGTCCCGGTACCACCGGGTGACCACCCGGCCCATGCCCTCCGACCGCATCGCGGCCACACGCTCACGCACCACGTCCTCACCCGGGTCCACCACCACGATGCGGGCGCCGAGCCTGCGGTAGTGGGCCCTGGCCTTGGGGCTGGGCATGGTGTGGATCAGGTAGACGTCCACGGTGTCGCGGTGCTTGACGGCCTCGTCGATGGCGGCGAACCGCGCGCGCTGCGCGACGCGCTGCACCACCTCGTCCTGGTTCCAGGCCGGGGCGCCGGGGCCGGTCAGGGCCTGGGCGATCCGGTCCAGGTCGATCACGATGTCCGTCGAGCGGGCATGTGCCTGGATCCACGTGGACTTGCCCGAGGCCGGTGGGCCGGTGATGACGTAGAGCACGGTGCGTCACCTCCGGATGGTCAGGGCCTGAACCATGCGCCGGTGTCGGCCTGGACCATGGCGGCGCCGCACGCGGTGCACAGGCCGGTACGCCTGGCCTGGCCGAGTTCGAGGGTCTCCACCACGTTGGTGTGGGCGCATGCGTCGGGGTCCGCCGACTGTGCTGCGGCGACGGCCGCGGCCTCCGCGCTGCCCGGCTCGTGCCGCACGCCCAGCAGCTCGTGTTCGAGCCTGGCGATCCTGGCCCGGTCGGGGCGCGGGCCGGGCGGGGCGGGCTTCCTGCGGAACGGCCTCATGGCGTCATGGTCACACGGTGTGGCCGGGTGTGCGGGTGGCGGCCTGGGCGCGCAGGCGGGCGGTGTCCTGCCCGGTGACGGTGCCGTTGACGACGAGGACCTCGGACGGGGGCGGTCCGGCGGCGAACCCGCGGGCGACGTGCGACCACATCTCGGCGAGGCGGACGGCCTCGGTGGAGCGTACGCCGTGGAAGGTGGCCTGTCGGCGGGCGTGCGCCAGGGCGTCCTGCTGGTAGGCGCTCTCGGCCTGGCGGCGGGCGTAGTCCTCGTGCTGGACCGCCCGGTCGTACTCGGTCTCGGCGCGCTCGGCCCACAGCAGGCTGAACGCCTGGGCGCGGCGCAGCTGCTCGGCACGCCACGCTGCGTAGCCCTGCTCGCTGTTGCTCATGGTCGCCGTCTCCTCGGGTGGTCGGTGCGGCCTAGGCACGTCACGTTGTGGCGGCCCAGGAGTCGGCAGGCGAGGCGGCGCTCCGGCAGTCGGAGCGGTATCGGTACAGGCCGGGCGGAGGCTGGGTGCGGGGGATGAGCACGCTCACCACCTTCGGGATGCTCGGGCGGGTGTGGTGGTGATGCGGTTGCCCCGGGCGCTGTTGCAGCGGCGGTGCGCGCTGCGGGCGTTGGCGGGGTCGAGCAGGTCTCCGCCTCGGGAGATGGGTTGGGCGTGGTCCAGGGTGAACGCCCAGGGGGACCGTTGTGCGTCGGTGCCGGTGAGGCTGTAGTCGATGGGGTGGCCGCACCACCAGCAGGGGAGGCCGAGGGCGCGCTGGCGGGTGCAGAGTCTGCGGTAGGGGCGCCCGTTGCGCGGGTTGCCAGCCACGGGCGCCACCCCCTCAAAGCGGGACTACCCGATGGGAATGCTCGTGCATGACGGGTCTTCGAGGCATTCGTCGATCTCGTTGCGGCCGGTCTCGTTGCTCTGCTGGAGTCCGTCCGTGTAGGCGTCCAGCCAGTCGTCCCCGGGGATTCCGGCACAGGCGTCCGGCTCGGCGTCGCTGTCCGTGTCCGGGTCGAAGCCGGCCGGGCGATTGCTGATCGTCTCGGCCCATGCGTCGACGCATGCTTGACGATCCTCGGGGCCGAAGGCCGCTGCCTCGGTGCAGTCACGTATAC
>NZ_JBHYUG010000150.1:0-11360 GCF_042749375.1 Streptomyces sp. NPDC059477
CCGTCCTGGAGGGCGGTGAGCCGACGGTGGTCGCGAACGCGGAGGGCGCGCGGACCACGCCGTCCGTCGTGGCCTTCGCCAAGAACGGGGAAGTGCTGGTCGGCGAGGTCGCCAAGCGGCAGGCGGTCACCAACATCGACCGCACGGCCCGCTCGGTCAAGCGGCACATGGGCGACGCCGCCTGGCGCTTCCCCGACGAGGGCTCGATCGACGGCACCCGCTACCGGGCGCAGGAGCTGTCCGCACGGGTGCTCCAGAAGCTGAAGCGGGACGCCGAGGCCTACCTCGGGGAGGACGTCACGGACGCCGTGATCACCGTCCCCGCGTACTTCGACGACGCCCAGCGCCAGGCCACCAAGGAGGCCGGTGACATCGCGGGCCTGAAGGTGCTGCGGATCATCAACGAGCCCACCGCCGCCGCGCTGGCCTACGGCCTGGACCGGGGCGAGGAGCAGACGGTGCTGGTCTTCGACCTCGGCGGCGGCACCTTCGATGTCTCGCTGCTGGAGATCGGCGACGGGGTGATCGAGGTCAAGGCGACCAACGGCGACACCCTGCTGGGCGGCGACGACTGGGACCAGCGGGTGGTGGAGTACCTGGTCAAGCGGTTCAAGGGGCAGTACGGCATCGACCTCGGCAACGACAAGATGGCGCTCCAGCGGCTGCGCGAGGGCGCCGAGAAGGCGAAGATCGAGCTGTCCTCGTCGACCGAGACCTCGATCAACCTGCCGTACATCACGGCGTCCGCCGAAGGCCCGCTGCATCTGGAGGAGAAGCTCACCCGCGCCCAGTTCCAGGAGCTGACCGCCGACCTCCTCGACCGCTGTACGAAGCCTTTCCACCAGGCGGTGAAGGACGCCGGCATCGAACTGTCCAAGGTGGACCACGTCATCCTGGTCGGCGGCTCGACCCGGATGCCCGCCGTCACCGACCTGGTGAAGGAACTGACCGGCAAGGACCCGCACAAGGGCGTCAACCCCGACGAGGTGGTGGCCGTCGGCGCCGCGCTCCAGGCCGGTGTGATCCGCGGCGACGTCAAGGACGTCCTGCTGCTCGATGTCACCCCGCTGTCCCTCGGCATCGAGACCAAGGGCGGCATCATGACCAAGCTGATCGAGCGCAATACGACGATCCCGACCCGGCGCTCGGAGATCTTCACCACCGCCGCCGACAATCAGCCCTCCGTCGGCATCCAGGTCTACCAGGGCGAACGCGAGATCGCCGCGTACAACAAGAAGCTCGGCGTCTTCGACCTCACCGGGCTGCCGCCCGCCCCGCGCGGGGTGCCGCAGATCGAGGTCGCCTTCGACATCGACGCCAACGGGATCATGCATGTCTCCGCGAAGGATCTCGCGACCGGCCGCGAGCAGAAGATGACCGTCACCGGGGGCTCCGCCCTGCCCAAGGACGACATCGACCGGATGATGCGCGACGCCGAGCAGTACGCGGACGAGGACCGGCGGCGCCGGGAGACCGCGGAGACCCGCAACCAGGCCGAGCAGCTCGTGTATCAGACCGAGAACTTCCTCCGGGACAACGCGGAACGGGTCCCGGACGGCACCCGTGCCGAGGTGCGGGAGGCTGCGGACGAAGTGAAGGCGTTGTTGGAGAGCGACGATACGAGTGCTCTGCGCCTTGCGGTGGAGAAGTTGGCCGGGGTCAGTCAGCGGATGGGGCAGGCCATGTATGCGCAGGCCGACGCGCCTTCCTCCGGGGCGCCGTCTTCCGAGGCTCCGCCGTCCGGCTCCTCGGCTCCGCCGGGTGAGGAGGATGTGGTGGATGCCGAGATCGTTGATGAGGAGCGGGATTCCAAGGGTGGGGCCGCCTAGGCGCCGTTGTTCTCTGGGTTGTTCTGCGGGTGCGGGAGGGGGGTGGCTGGTCGCGCAGTTCCCCGCGCCCCTTGGGGCGTTGATCAGCCGGGGGTCGGTAGGGTTGCGCATACCGCCCTGAGTACCGCCGCGTAAGGGGTGCCTACCTCGGTGAGGCGGGTATGCAGGGCGTTCACGGCGTCCTGGTGGGTCAGGAGCAGGGCCGTGGTGCTGGTGCGGGACGTGAACTCCAGGATGGCCGGGAGGTAGTCGGGGGGCTGCTCGCCGGTGAGTTTCAGGCCGTGGGAGCGGTAGATGTCTTCGGACGGCGGCGGTGACATGCCGGGCCGTCGGCTCAGATACAGGCTCCGGTCGTGGGCGGCGTCGAAGACCCGGACGTAGTGCGCCGCCAGGTCCGGGGCGGGCGTCAGTGCCGCGTGGTCCACGAACTCCCGCAGCTGCGGGGCCGCCTCGCGCAGCAGCGGGATACGGGCGCGGAAGTCGTCGCCGGGGTACGTCAGGCACAGCGCGGCGGCCTGGTACAGCACGGCGTCCGAGGGCATCACGGCCCCTTGTCGGTCACATCGGCTCCCTCACTCGCCAGTGGTTCACCAACCTAGGGGCGAGCGGGGGAGCGCACCTGTTCATGGCGCCGTACGGGTCACTGCCGGGCGCGGTACGCCCGCAGGATCTCCTTGGTGCGCTGGGCCGACGCCGCGTGGGCCGTCAGATGGTCCAGCACCTCCAGATGCGCGGAGACCTCCTCGCGCGAGTCCAGATACAGGGCGCCGGTCAGATACTCCGTGAACACCATGTCCGGAAGCTCCGGCTCCGCGAACCGGAACAAGGAGAACGGCGCGTACGTCCCGGGATGCGGGCCCTTCGCGAACTCGGCGACCTGGAGGGTGATCCGCTCCGAGTCGGCGAACTCCAGCAGCCGGTCGATCTGGTCGATCATCACCTCGGGCCGCTCGGACACCGGGCGCAGCAGCACCGTCTCGTCCATGGTCACCCACAGATGCGGCGGATCCGGCTCCCGGAGCAGTTTCTGCCGGGTCATCCGCAGCGCCACATGCCGCTCGACCGTCTCCGGGCCGTCCTGGCCGATGGTGCCCGCCTCCAGCACGGCACGCGCGTAGTCCTCGGTCTGGAGCAGCCCCGGCATGAAGTGCGGCTCGTAGGACCGGATCATCCGGGCCGCGCCCTCCAGGCTGACATACAGACTGAACCAGTTCGGCAGCACATCGTGGAACCGCTGCCACCAGCCCGGCTCGTTCGCCTCCTCGGCCAGCGTCACGAACGCGCCGACCTCCTCCGCCGGAACGCCGTACGTCTCCAGCAGCACCTGGACGTACGGGATCCTCAGCGAGACCTCGGCCATCTCCATCCGGCGTACGGTCGCCGGTGCCACCCGAAGCACGCGGGCCGCCTGCTCACGTCGCAGACCGGCCGCTTCCCGCAGTTCCTGAAGCCGTTTGCCGAGCACCACCTGGCCGACGGTCGGCGCGGGCCGCCGCTCACTCACGCCACGCCTCCCCTTACGCGCCGAAAGAACCTGTGCAGTCTGTCATGCTCCGGTGGCCGAATCACCCGTGTGGCGGAAGTTGCTCGCCACCTTGTGCGATTCAAGGGGCTTTGCCGCAGGGGCTGTTGACCTTCGCGGCGGGCTGTTGACCTTCTCATGGTCCGCCCATTACCTCAGGCGTAATCGACCCCCGTCCGTGCGCGGGACATCGTGGGGGCACCGGGTTCCGGGGCGGCGCACTCCGCTCCGGGATCCGGGGATCGCGCCGCGCTCGCGGCCTCCCACCTCGACGAAGGGTGACCAGCCATGTCCGCCACCACACTCGCCGCGCTGGCCCGCACCTCCGAGCCGCACGCCATGCTGCGCCGGTTCCTCGCCCTCGACGCGCTCGTCACCGGCGCCAACGGAGTCGCCTACCTCGCCGCCTCCGGGCCGCTGGGCCGGTTCCTCGGGGTCGACTCGGGGCTGCTGCTCACGCTTGGCGCGATCCTGACGGCGTACGGCATGGCCGTGGGGGTGCTCGCCACCCGGGCCCGCCCGGGGGCGCTCCCGGTGCAGGCCGTCGTGGAGATCAATCTCGCCTGGACCGCGCTCAGCCTGCTGGCGCTGGCGCTGTGGCTGACGCCGAGCACCGCCGGAGCGGTGTGGACGGTCCTCCAGGCGCTCACCGTGGGCGGGTTCGCCGGCCTCCAGTACGCGGCGCTGCGCAGCCGTCAGGCCAGCAGCGAGTGAAGGTACTTGACCGTCGCCGGGTCGGCCGGGAGCAGCGTCTCGATGGCCAGCTCGGCGACCGTCACGT
The DNA here is from genome assembly GCF_042749375.1 of Streptomyces sp. NPDC059477. Classification (NCBI taxonomy): domain Bacteria; kingdom Bacillati; phylum Actinomycetota; class Actinomycetes; order Kitasatosporales; family Streptomycetaceae; genus Streptomyces; species Streptomyces sp. NPDC059477. The sequence continues at coordinate 4,133 of NZ_JBHYUG010000150.1, forward strand.
CCATCGGGGTGTTGAACGTCGAGATCGACGACACGAACGACAGGACGTGCCCGTCGTGCTCCAGCCGCATCGGCAGCGCGATGTAGGGCACGACCGGCCGCGGCCCGTCGCCGGGCGGCGCGTCCGGCACCGGGTACGCGGCCACCTCCTCGTACAGCTCCCGCAGCGCGGCCGAGCGGTGCAGCGCGATCTGGCCCCGCATCTGGGCGAGCAGATGGCCGCGCCACTCGGCGAGATTGCGGATGCGCGGGGCGAGTCCCTCCGGGTGCAGGGTGACCCGTACGACGTTGACCGGCGGCGTCAGCAGGTGCTCCGGGAGGCCCTCCAGGAGCATCGCGATCCCCCGGTTGGCCGCGACCACCGTGTACAGGGCGTCCACCACCAGCGCCGGATAGGGCTCGAAGCCCTGGATCAGCCGCTCGATGCCCTCCCGCAGGGTGGTCAGCCCCGGGTCGTCCAGCGGGGTCTCCGGGAACCCCGGGGCGTAACCGGCGGCGAGCAGGAGCGCGTTGCGCTCGCGCATCGGCACGTCCAGGTGCTCGGCGAGCCGCAGCACCATCTCCTCGCTCGGCCGGGAGCGGCCCGTTTCGATGAAGCTGATGTGCCGCGCCGAGGAGTCAGCCCGCAGCGCCAACTCCAGCTGACTCACCCGCCGCTCCACGCGCCAGGCCCGCAGCAACGGACCGATGCCCTGGCCGGAGGGGGTGGCGGGGGGTGCGGGGGTGCGAGAGGCCATGGGTACGACGGTAATCGAGGCGGGGGCGGGGGACGAGTGAAAATGCCGGGTGGCCGGGATCCGTCCGGATCCGGGCGCGCGAGCGCTCTGACCTGGGCCGAAGAGGGGCGGGTGTGGCACGCTGGAGGAGTGGTCCGGCGCTCGTGATGCGTCGTTCATGGACCGTCGTCCGTCGTATGGAGGGAGTGCGGTGATGACCGTGGAAGCGTTGTCGCAGGAGGAGATCGGGGAGCGGCTCGCCGGACTGCCGGGGTGGTCGCTCGACGGCGACCGGATCGGCCGTACCTTCCGGCTCGCCTCGCACCTCGCCGCCACCGCGCTGGTCGTGCACATCGCGCAGGTGCAGGAGGAGCTGAACCACCACTCCGACCTCACCCTCGGCTACAACACCGTGACCCTGTCGGTGCACACGCACAGCGCGGGCTCCAGAGTCACCGCGAAGGACTTCGACCTGGCCGCACGGGTCCAGGCGCTCGCGCCCGCCCACGACGCCAAGTGAGCCCGCGGTGCTGGACTACCGCGAGGAGGCCGCCCGCTACGACGCCCTGCGCGGCGGCGAGCCCAGGGCGGCGGCTGCCGCCGAGGGCGTCCTGAGCCTCGTACCGCCGCAGGCGCGCAGTCTGCTCGACGTGGCCTGCGGCACCGGCATCGTCACCCGGCGGCTGGCGGCCGGACGGGACGGGATGCGGGTGACCGGCGCCGACCTGACCCCCGAGATGGCCCGGTACGCCGCCGCCCGGCTGCCCGGCGCCGTCGTGCTCGCCGACAGCCGCCGACTGCCGTTCCGGGACGGCGAGTTCGACGCCGTGTCCAGTGTGTGGCTGCTGCATCTGCTGGGGAGCGAGCGGGATGCCGCCGCCGTCGTCGCCGAGTGCGCCCGGGTGCTGCGGCCCGGCGGGGTCTTTGTCACGACCGTCGACAAGGGCGCCTCCCACAACGTGGGCAGTGACATCGATGCCATCCTTGCCTCCCGGCCCCGGAGCCCGGCCGTCGACGCGTCCGCCGCGGTGGCGGAGTACGCGGCCGGGCACGGGCTGCTGCCCGCGGGGCGGACCCGGTTTCCCGGGCGGGGCCAGGGGCGCAGTCCGCGGCGGGCGGTCACCGATCTGCGCCGCGGCTGGTTCGTCACGCTGCCGCCGGGGGATCCCCGTGCCGACGAGTACGCCGATCGGCTCGCCGCCCTGCCAGAGCAGGACCGCCCGCGCCCCGAACCCTGGTTCACCCTGCGGGCGTTCCGGAAGCCGGCCGTCGTGGCTCAGAGGTCCTCCGGCTCCTAGGGCCTACTTCGTCGGGCGGTAGGGCGAACGCGTGGCGCCTCACCGGCGGGTTCGGCGCCGCCACGGACGGGCCGTCGGTCGGCGCTCCCGGTGCACCGGCGTCTTCCACGTGCTCGGATCGTCCGGGGCGCGCGCCTGCGCTTCCGGCGCATCAGCCGGGGCGGTCCGGGGCGGGAGGGCGTCCCCGGTCGGCACCAACCCGTCCCCGAAGGGGCGTCTTCCCGGCCTCGCGGGCCCGGGCACATCCGACCGCACTCCACCGCGCACCTTGCCGTTCCGGCAAGAGGAGTTGCTTGTTCGGGCCTCGCGGAGCACCCTTGCGGCAACCGGAGGAGAGGCTGACCCATGGCTCACGACGACCGCCGCGGCCACCACGACCACGACCACGGCCCTGGTCACGGGCATGACCCCGACCATGACCCTGGCCACGGGCACGGGCACGGGCACGGGCACGACCACGCCGATGTCGACTGGGCCGAGATGGCCCCGCTGCTGGAGGCCCAGGCGGAGCTGTTCGCGCCGCTGAACGAGCGGGCGCTGGCCTGGCTGGGCAAGCGGCAGACCGCGCCGGGCCTGATCGTCGACGCGGGCAGCGGTCCCGGCGTCGTCGCCTGCCAGTTCGCCGAGACCTTCCCCGGCGCCCGGGTCGTCGCGGTCGACAGCGCCGGGCCGCTGCTGGAGCGGGCACTCGCGCGGGCCCGGCGGCTGGGCGTCGCCGACCGGTTCGGCACGCTCACGGGAGACCTCCCGGGCGTGCTCGGCGAACTCGACTACCCCGTGGACCTGCTCTGGGCCAGCCGCAGCCTGCACCACCTCGGCGACCAGCGCGCGGCGCTCGCCGCGTTCGCCGGGCACCTCGCGCCCGGCGGCACCCTCGCCCTGATGGAGGGCGGTCTCCCCATCCGCTTCCTGCCGCGTGACCTCGGCATCGGACGCCCCGGCCTCCAGGCCCGGCTCGACGCGCTGCACGAGGAGCAGTTCGCCGACATGCGCTCGGCGCTCCCCGGTTCCGTCGCCGAGGCCGAGGACTGGCCCGCCCTGCTCACCGCCGCCGGACTGAAGCCCACCGGCACCCGCAGCTTCCTCCTCGACCTGCCCGCCCCGGTGCCCGACCGCGCCCGCGCCTACGTCGCCGCCGCCCTCACCCGCCTGCGCGACGGCCTCGCCGACCAGCTCACCCCGGCCGACCGCGACACCCTCGACCGCCTCCTCGACCCGGACGACAAGGCGAGCGTCCACCATCGCCCGGATCTGTTCGTGCTGGCGGCTCATACGGTGCACACGGCGTCCAGGGTTCTGTAGGGGCTGTAGGAGCTTGGGGAGGCACCCCACGGGCCCCGGCCCCGCCCGGCCTGGTGGGTCGGCTCAGCAGTGCCCCGGCCGCGCGTACAGCACGATCCGCGCGGCCGGGAACCGCCACGTCCGGCACTCCTCGAAGGCCGTGTCCAGAACCTCCCGCTTGGCCGCCTCCTGAGCCGTCCGGTCCAGCGGCTGTCCCGCGGGGTCGCCCACGGCCAGGATGCGGGGCGTCGCCAGCATGCGGGCGCGGATGGTGTCCGCGTCCGCCTCGACGCCGTACAGCGTGCGCGAGGCGGCCGGGGATCCGGCCAGCGCGAGATCGCGCAGCCCGCCGACGGAGGCCGGGTCCGCCAGCGACCACACCCGCCGCCGCCCCGGCAGATACACCACCCCGTCGGCGTCCCGCCCGGCCGCGCGGACCGTCTCGGCGATCACCGCCGAAGGCGATCTCATCGACCTCGCCACCTCGATCTCCCGGCCGGCCGACGGCTCGGTGCGCGTGGGGGAGACGGCCTCCCCTCCCCGGGACGGCCCGGTCCGTGCCCTGCGCTTCGACGGTGACGGCCGGCCAATGGTCGACACGCCCCACCTCACCGACCGGGCACGGGAGCTGACGCCCGACCGGGCCGCCGACCGGCTGTGCACCCCCGCCGAGGGCGGACCGGACGAGTCCGGGGGTGGGCCGTCGTACGGGTGCGGGTGACCCCGGGGCCGGGACCGGGGCCGTCGGTCCCCGGGGTGCGCCGCCGCGGCGATGTGCTCAGCCCGCGCTGAACGTCGACGGGTCCGGGCCCAGCCGCCGGTCCTCGTTGAGCGCGCTGATCGCCGCCAGATCCTCCGTGTCCAGGGCGAAGTCGAACACGTCGATGTTCTCCTTGATCCGGGACGGGGTGACGGACTTGGGGATCACGACCGTGCCGAGCTGGACGTGCCAGCGGAGCACGATCTGGGCCGGGGTGCGGTTGTGCTTCTGGCCGATGGCCACGATCGCCGGGACCTCAAGGAGCCCCTTGCCCTGGCCCAGCGGCGACCAGGCCTCCGTGGCGATGCCCTGCTCCGCGTGGTACTCGCGGGCCGCGTGCTGCTGGAGATGGGGGTGCAGCTCGATCTGGTCGACGGCCGGGATGACCGACGTCTCGCCGATCAGCCGCTCCAGGTGCGCGGGCTCGAAGTTGGACACGCCGATCGCCCGGACCCGGCCGTCGGCGTACAGCTTCTCGAACGCCTTGTACGTGTCCACGTACCGGTCCCGGGCGGGCGCCGGCCAGTGGATCAGATACAGGTCCAGATGGTCCAGGCCCAGCTTGGCCAGGGAGGTGTCGAACGCGCGGAGGGTGGCGTCGTACCCCTGGTCGCTGTTCCAGACCTTGGTGGTGACGAAGAGTTCCTCGCGCGGGACGCCGGAGGCGGCGAGCGCCCGGCCGGTGCCCTCTTCGTTGCCGTAGATCGCGGCTGTGTCGATGCTGCGGTACCCGGCCTCCAGCGCGGTGGCGACGGCCTGCTCCGCCTCCGCGTCGGGCACCTGCCAGACGCCGAAGCCGAGCTGGGGCATCTCGACCCCGTTGTTGAGGATGATCGGGGGGACCTTGCTGCTCACGCGCTCTCGATCCTTCGGTGTCGTCGACGGACGGTCGTCGGGTGGTCGTGGGGGGAGGTGTCCGGCAGTGGCCGTGCGGCCATGCGTTTGTCGGGTGGTATCCCATCGTCAACGATCACAGGCCGTTCCGCATTCCTGACGTCGTAAACCGGCCGCGCGGGCATGGACCTATGACCGAACGTGTCCCCGTCCGGGGCGTTCACGACCGGTACAGCGCCGCCACCTCGTCCGCGTACGCCCGCTCGATCGCCTCGCGCCTCAGCTTCCCGGACGGGGTGAGCAGGCCCTGTGCCCCGGTGAACGGCCGGGCGAGGATCCGGAACGTACGGATCGCCCCGGCCTGCGGGACCAAGGCGCTCGCGGCCACCACCGCCCGCCGCACCTCCGCCTCCAGATCGGCGTCGCGCACCAGGTCGGCCGGGGACAGCGCGGGCTTGCCGCGCAGCAGGCGCCAGTGCTCGACGGCCTCGGCGTCGAGGGTGATCAGCGCGGCGACGAACGGACGGCCGTCGCCGACCACCAGGCACTGGCTGATCAGCGGATGGTCCCGGACCCGCTCCTCCAGCGGGCCCGGCGAGACGCTCTCGCCGCCGGAGGTCACCAGGATCTCCGCCTTGCGGCCGGTGAGGGTCAGATATCCGTCGTCGTCCAGTGCGCCGAGGTCACCGGTGGCCAGCCAGCCGTCGTACAGGGTCTCGTCGGTGGCCTCCGGGTTGTTCAGATAGCCCTTGAAGACGTTGTCGCCGCGCAGCCAGATCTCGCCGTCGTCGGCGAGGTGCACGGTGACCCCGGGCAGGGGGCGGCCGACCGAGCCGTGACGGGTGCGGCCGGGCGGGTTGGCGGTGGCGGCGCCGGTCGTCTCGGTCAGCCCGTACCCCTCGTGGATCTGAATGCCGGCGCCCGCGAAGAACAGGCCCAGCCCGCGGTCCATGGCCGATCCGCCGGACAGGGCGTGGCGCAGCCGTCCGCCCAGCGCCGCCCGCACCTTGGCGTAGACGAGCCTGTCGTGGACCTGGTGCCGCATCCGCAGCGCCGCCGACGGGCCCGGCCCGGTGCCCCGGGCGCGTGCCTCCTCCGCTTCGGCGTGGCGCACGGCGACCTCGACCGCCTTCTCGAACGGGCCCTCCCTGCCCTCCCGCTCCGCCGTGCGGCGGGCCGAGTGGAACACCTGCTCGAAGAGGGACGGCACGGCCAGGACGAACGTCGGCCGGAAGGCGGCCAGTTCGGGCAGCAGGGCGGCGGCGCCGGGCTGCGTCCGGTGCCCGAGGCGCACCCCGTGCCGGACCGCCGCGACCTGCGCCGTCCGGCCGAAGACATGCGCGAGCGGCAGGAACAGCAGGGTCGCGGCCTCGTCGCCCGCGCGGGAGCGGAACACCGGTTCCCAGTGCGCGGTGAGGGTGTCCGCCTGGTACATGAAGTTGCCGTGGGTCAGGACGCAGCCCTTGGGGCGTCCGGTGGTGCCCGAGGTGTAGACGACGGTGGCGATGGAGTCGGGGGTGACGGCCCGGCGGTGCCGGTGCACCACCGTGTCGTCCATGGCCGCGCCCGCCTCGCGCAGCTCCCGTAACGCGCCCGCGTCGAGCTGCCACAGCCGGCGCAGTCGCGGCAGCCGCTCGATGACGGTGGCCAGCGTCATCGCCTGGTCCTCGTGCTCCACCACGGCCGCGCTGACCCCGGCGTCGTGCAGGACCCAGTGGCACTCCTCGGCGGACGACGTCGGATACACGGGCACCACCTGGGCGCCGATGGTCCACAGGGCGTAGTCGAAAAGGGTCCACTCGTAACGGGTACGGGACATCAGGGCGACCCGGTCGCCGAACCGCACGCCCTGCGACAGCAGCCCCTTGGCGAGCGCGAGGACCTCGTCGCGGAACTCGGCGGCGGTCACCTCCCGCCACCGCCCGGCGTCGTCCCGCCGGCTCAGCGAGCGGTGCCGGGGGTCGTCCCGGGCGCGCTCGAAGACCACGTCGGCCAGACCGCCCACCAGCGGCGCCGACCCGAGCGGAGGATTGGTGAACTCGCGCAAAACCCGCTCCCGGTCGCTGTGTCGCCGCACGCAGGCCGTGAAAGCTACCGGACCGGCGAGTCGCCCGGCCGTGGTCTCCACCGAATCTGTACGACTGGATCACCGGCCGTTCGGGGCCCTGGGAACGGGGTGCCTCACCGGCGGCGCGGGACCGCCGAGGAGGGGGCACCCCGTTCCCGGGGCTGGGGGGCGCGGGGCCCCCCCCCCCGGCCGGCCGGCCCCGCCCGGGCCGCCGGCCCACCCCCCCCCCCCCGGGCGGCAGGCCCGCCCCCGCACCCGCCCCCCCCCCCCCC
>NZ_JBHYUG010000151.1:0-6857 GCF_042749375.1 Streptomyces sp. NPDC059477
GGCGGACCCCCGCGCGGCGACCGCGTCGGCGCCGTCCTCGGCGAGCGAGCACAACTGGCGGCCCCCGGACTGGAGTTCGACCCGGTCCACGGCGGGCGTGAGGGTGCGCAGCGTGAACAGCAGCTGGGCGGCCATCTCCTCGCACTTGGCGGCGCCGACCCCGGCCGCCTTGTCGTTCAGCGGCACGGTGAGCTTGTTCTGGTCGTCGGGCGTCAGAGTGACGTCCTTCTCCAGCTCCGTACCGCTCGGGAAGCTCGACCTGACGACCGGGTCCAGCCAGGTGGTCGGCCCGGCGAGCAGGGACTGCACCATCTCCGTCATGGCGTCCACGCGCCTGCGGATGAACACGGGGTCGGCGGCGACGGCGGCCGGCTGCGCGCCCGTCGCGGCGGCGGTGCCGGACGCGAAGTAGTACTTGTTGACGGACGTGTAGTTGCGCTGGAAGTCCGACTGGCCCATGACCACGCCCTGGGGCAGCCTGTCGATGCGCCACTGCCCGGTCTTGCCGTCCTTGGCGAGATGCACCTGGCGGGCGTAGTCGCCGTCCACGGGCGAGTACGACTGCTGGCCGTCGACCAGGGCGATCCGGGTGCCGGTCAGCGTGAACGAGTAGGCGGTGCCGTCGTCCCGCCCGCCCGCGAGGTCGGCCGTGGTGGCGGGCCCGTCGGCGAGCACGGTGGTGGACGCCTCGGGCTCCCAGTCCCGCGCCGCGTCGGTCGTCAGATACAGCCTGGCCGTCTCATAGTGCGGATCGTCGCTGGTCAGAGCCTCCAGAAAGCCCTGCACGATGTCCGGCGGGGCCGCGTCCTCGCGCGGCGGCACGGCGAACACCCGCACCTGCGTGTCCTGCCGTGGCGTCGACTCGACGCCACGCAGATCGCCGTGGTCGGGCATCGAGGCGCAGCCGGCCAGCAGCAGGGTGCCCCCGGCCGCGTATGCCATCACGCGCGCGGGCCCGCGTTGCCGACGCATCGGCTGCCGAACTTCTCGCATGTACGCCATCACGCGCGCGGCGCGCCCGTCACGGTCACCGCCCACGCGTCGCCTCCCCTTGCCGACCTGGCTCCGTCACCCGTGTCTCCGGGCGGTCCTGGGCCGTGCCGCGCACCCCGTCCGGGGCGGTCGTGGTCGTGGTCGTGTCGTCATGCGGCCGTACGGCGCCCCCGGCCGGCCGGGGCACCACGCGCGAGCCGTTGCCGGGCAGGGCGGTCGGGTCGGCGGTGGGGGCGGCGGACGGGCGGGCCAGCGGCGATATCTCCCCGGTGGGCTGCACCGGCACCGTGGCGGTCTTCTCGCCCCCGCGCGGCGGACCGGCGTCCTTGAGGCCGCGATTTCGCCGTGAGTCCTTGGGTTCCAGCGGTATCGGGGAGCCGCGCAGGGGCTCGTCCGCCGTCCTGGGCAGCGTCAGCCGGAACTGCGAGCCGCCGCCCGGCTCGCCCCACGCCTGGAGCCAGCCGCCGTGCAGCCGCGCGTCCTCCAGCGCGATCGACAGGCCGAGACCGGTTCCGCCCGTGGTACGCGCGCGTGCCGGGTCCGCACGCCAGAAACGACTGAACACGCGGGTCGCCTCACCCGGCTTGAGGCCCACGCCGTAGTCCCGTACGGCGACGGCGACCGCGCCGCCCGCCGAGGCGAGCCTGACCACGACATCCTTGCCCTCGCCGTGCTCGACGGCGTTGACGACCAGATTGCGCAGCACACGTTCCAGGCGCCGCGCGTCGGCCTCGGCGACCACGGGCTGCTGGTCGCCGACGACGCGTATGTGCGTGCCCTTGCGCTCGGCGAGCGGCTCGGCCCCGCTGACCACCCGCCGCACGACCTCACGCAGGTCTATCGCCTCGGCCTCCAGCGCGGCGGCGCCCGCGTCGAACCGGCTGATCTCCAGCAGGTCCGACAGCAGCGACTCGAACCGGTCGAGCTGGTCGGCGAGCAGTTCCGCCGACCGCGCGGTGATCGGGTCGAAGTCCACGCGCGCCTCATGGATGACGTCGGCGGCCATCCGCACGGTCGTCAGCGGCGTACGCAGCTCGTGCGAGACATCGGACACGAACCGGCGCTGCATCCGCGACAGGTCCTCCAGCTGCTGGATCTTCAGCTGAAGGTTCTGCGCCATCTTGTTGAACGCCTCGCCCAGGCGCGCGATGTCGTCCTCACCGGTGACCTTCATACGTTCCTGGAGGCGCCCCGCGGAGAGCCGCTCCGCGATCCCCGCCGCCATCCGCACCGGCGTGACGACCTGCCGCACCACCAGCCAGGCGATGGCCCCCAGCAGGACGACGACGAACAGCCCGGCGGTCGCCAGGGTGCCCTTGACCAGGCTCAGCGACTTCTCCTCCTGCGTGAGCGGGAAGAGGTAGTACAGCTGGTACGGGTCACCGTTGGGGTCGTTGACCTCCTTGCCGATGACCAGGGCGGGCTGGGACTCCTTGTCGGTGCCGCTGTAGATGATCCGGGTGTAGCTCTGCGCGGCGGCCGTGTTGGCGTTCACGCGCGTGCGCAGATCCTCCGGGACGCTCTTGTTGGGGTCGACACCGCCGGAGGCGCGCGGCCCGCGCCCGTTGCCGCTGTCGGCGCCCGCGGGCAGCGTGACGACGTCGAAGGCCCCCTGTCCGCCGCTGGACAGCGAGGAGACCAGGTCGCTCATCCACTGGATGACGTTCTGCGCGGGCCGCCCGTCGACCGCGGACGGGTCGTCGCCGGGCACGGCGGCGGCCTCGTCGGCCTGCTGCCGGGCCACGGCGAACCCTCCGGTGGCCTGGCTCTGCGACGCGTTCACCTTGGCGTCCAGCAGGCCGTTGCGCACCTGCCCGATGACGACGAAGCCGAGCAGCAGCACCACGCCCAGGGACATCAGCAGGGTGGTGGCGACGACCTTGAGCTGGATGTTGCGCCGCCACAGCCGCATCACGGGCAGCAGCGGCCGGCGCACCCAGCGCATGAACAGCCTCAGGACCGGGCTGCCCTGCACACCGCCCTGGAGCAGCCCGCCCTCCAGGAGGCGTCCCCAGCGGGAGCCCGGCGTCTTCCGGCCGACAGGCCGCCCCGCATTGGCCCCGGTCCTGCCCGGAGCCGAAGCGGCACTGTCCCCGGACATGTCAGCTCGGCCCGGCCTTGTAACCGACACCACGGACGGTCACCACGATCTCGGGCCGTTCCGGATCCTTCTCGACCTTGGAACGCAGCCGCTGCACATGCACGTTCACCAGCCGGGTGTCCGCCGCGTGCCGGTAGCCCCACACCTGCTCAAGGAGCACCTCACGCGTGAACACCTGCCAGGGCTTGCGCGCCAGCGCGACCAGCAGATCGAACTCCAGCGGCGTCAGCGCGATCGACTGCCCGTCCCGCTTCACCGAGTGCCCGGCGACATCGATCACCAGATCCCCGATGGCGAGCTGCTCGGGCGCCGGCTCCTCGGAGCGCCGCAGGCGCGCCCGGATCCGCGCCACCAGTTCCTTCGGCTTGAACGGCTTGACGATGTAGTCATCGGCGCCGGACTCCAGCCCGACGACCACATCCACGGTGTCGCTCTTCGCCGTGAGCATCACGATCGGCACCCCGGACTCCGCCCTGATCAGGCGGCACACCTCGATACCGTCCCGTCCGGGCAGCATCAGATCCAGCAGCACCAGATCAGGCTTGGTCTCCCGGAATGCGGCCAGCGCCTTGTCACCGTCGGCTACGAAAGACGGCTCAAAACCTTCACCACGCAACACGATGCCGAGCATCTCGGCCAGTGCGGTGTCGTCGTCGACGACAAGGACTCGTCCCTTCATAAACGACATCATCCCATTCTCATAACGGTGGCGAAGGTGCAGGTGAGACACGTCACTGCCTCGTGACCATAGTCGTACCCGGCGGTCACTGTCTGCCCCTGCCCTCAGCGGCGGAGGTCAGGGGCACTCACCCACCCGATTCCGGCGCCCCGGACACGCCTCCACGACGTGCCGGATTTGCCCCCATGAACGGCACCTCATCCGATTCACCGCCGCGAAGCCAAGCCCCTCGAACAGCCGGGATGGCGACAACGACCTCAGGCCCTTCCAGCTGGATCGGGCCGGATCCAGTCGAAACACCTCAGCTCCCCGTCACCACCCCCCGCGCCCTCCCGCACAACTCCGCCAGCCCCTCCCCCGTGACCGGCGACAGCACCCCCTCCTCCGTCACGATCGCCGTCACCAGCTCCGGCGGTGTCACATCGAACGCCGGGTTGTACGCCTGCGTCCCCAGCGGCGCCACCGGCACCCCGCCCCCGGCCCCCCTCACCGCCTGCGGGGCCACGATCTCGGTGACCTCGAAACCGGGCCGCTGCTCGACCTCGATCGACGCCCCGTCCGCGGTGTCCGCGTCGACCGTCGTCACCGGCGCCACCACGATGAACGGCACATGGTGATAGCGCGCGAGCACCGCGAGCGGATAGCTCCCCACCTTGTTCGCCACCGAGCCGTCCGCCGCGATCCGGTCGGCACCTATCAGCACCGCGTCCACCTCACCGGCCGAGAACAGCGACCCCGCCGCGTTGTCGGTGAGCAGCGTGTACGCCATGCCGCTGCGCGCCGCCTCGTACGCCGTCAGCCGGGCGCCCTGGAGCAGCGGGCGCGTCTCGTCCACCCACAGCCGCCGCAGCCGCCCCACCCGGTGCGCCGCGAGCGCCACCGCGAACGCCGTGCCCTCACCGCCCGACACCAGCGAACCGGTGTTGCAGTGCGTGAGGATGCGGTGCCCGCCGCCCGGGAGCAGCTCGTCGAGCAGCGCCAGCCCGTGCCCGGCCATGCGCCTGCTGGCCTCGGCGTCCTCCCGGTGCAGTCGCCGGGCCGCGGCCAGCGCCGCCGCGGCGGCCTGCCCGGCGTCGCCGGTACGGGCGAGCGCGTCCCGGTGGGCGGCGAGCGCCCGCCGCACCCCCAGGGACAGATTCACCGCGGTGGGCCGGGCACCCGCCAGCGCGTCGGCGGCCTCATCCACGTCGAACCCGCGCACGGCGGCGAGCGCGACGCCGTACGCCCCCGCGATACCGAGCAGCGGCGCCCCGCGGACGGCCAGCGAACGGATCGCCTCCACCAGCGCAGGCGCGTCCGTGCACACCCGCTCGACCTCCTCGGCCGGCAGCCTGGTCTGATCCAGCAGGACCAGTACGGGCCCCTCTGGCGGCTCGTCCCAGCGGATCGCCGGGATCTCGGTGGGCCGGTTGTCCTCGCCGGATTGCGCGTACTGATCAGCCATGCGGTCAGTCTGCCCCGTGGACCGCGGACCATTGAAGGTGCGCAGCCCCTACCTCGGCCGGTCCCCCGGCAACTTCCCCATGGCACGATGTTGGCCAACCCGCCGCCGCGACCGCGGTCGGGCACCGTGAAGGAGCCACGATGAACGACACTCCGGGCTGGGCCTCGCCCGGATCCGCCCCGTCCGACGGGCGGGCACCCGGCGCGTCCGGCCCCGCCGAGCCGTCCGACCGGCCCGGCCCCGCGCAGCCCGCCGCACAGCCCGACGCGGATCCACAGAGCCCCGGCCCGAAGTGGTCCAAGGAACAGCCGCCCCCAGCCCAGTGGTCCGCGCCCACCGGCCCGCAGCAGCCGGGCCAGGCCACCCCGCCCCCACCGCCCGGCCCGGGGTGGGGAACCCCGCCCCCCGGCCCCGCCCACGGAGGCTGGAGAGGCGCCCCCGGCGGACCGGGCGCCCCCGGCCCGGGCCCCGGCGGCTACGCCCCGTACGGCGGCCCTGGCGGCCCCGGCGGCTGGGGCACCCCCTGGGGCGGCCCCCCGCCCGCCGCCAAGCCCGGCATCATCCCGCTGCGCCCGCTCGGCGTCGGCGAGATCCTCGACGGCGCGGTCTCCACCATGCGCACCTACTGGCGCACGGTCCTCGGCATCTCCCTGACCGTCGCGGTCATCACGGAGATCATCGTCGTCCTGGTCCGCGGCTTCCTGCTGAACGACCTCCTGGACACCTCCGCCCTCGACAACCCCGACGCCACCCTCGGCGAACTCGCCCGCGTCACGGGCGAGGCCATGGCCGCCAACTTCGTCATCTTCGTGATCTCGCTGATCGGCACCATCACCGCGACCGCCCTGCTGGCGACGGTCACCAGCCGCGCGGTGCTCGGCAAGTCCGTGACCACGGCCGAGGCCTGGCGCGACGCCCGGCCCCAGGTCCTGCGCCTGTTCGGCCTGATCGGCCTGCTGCTGCTCATCCTCGTCGGCATCGTCGCCCTGGGCGCCGTGCCCAGCATCCTGGTCGCCGCCGCGGGCGGAGGCGGCGCCGCAGTCGCCTTCTCCACCCTCCTGATCATCGGCGCCGCCGTGGTCGCCCTGTGGATGATGGTCCGCCTCTCCCTCGCCCCACCCGCCCTGGTGCTGGAGAAGCAGAGCATCACCAAGGCCATGACCCGGTCCGCGAAGCTGGTGCGCGGCTCCTGGTGGCGGATCTTCGGCATCCAGCTGCTCGCCCTGATCATCGCCTACGTCATCGCCATGATCGTCGTGGTCCCCTTCGTCCTCATCGGCGCGACCGTCGACGGCGGGGGCATCAGCGCCTTCATCGAGTCCGGCACCGGCCTGGGCTGGACCTTCCTCGTCATCAGCGGCATCGGATCGGTGATCGGATCCATGATCACGCTCCCGATCACGGCCGGCGTGCTGGTGCTCCTCTACATCGACCAGCGCATCCGCCGCGAGGCGCTCGATCTCGACCTGGCCCGCGCGGCCGGCGTCCAGGGCTACGCCGCCACCCCCAGGAGCTGATGCGGTGCTCTCGACGGGGGGATTCACCACGGCGCTGTGGCCGCCGCCACGCAGCCCCCTCCTGGCCCCCCTCACCCCCGCGCGCGACCCCCCCCGCCAGCCCCGCGACGGCGAACAGGCCAC
>NZ_JBHYUG010000151.1:6867-11288 GCF_042749375.1 Streptomyces sp. NPDC059477
CGACAGGGTCCCCCCCACCCCCCCGCGCTGTGTTGGGGGTTCTCTGTCGGGGTTTTAACCCCCCGTGGTTTTGGCGGTCCCCCCCCACCCCCCCCGCGCCACCGCTCACCGTCCCGCGCGACCCCGCGCGCGAGGCGGCCGAGCGCGAACTGGCCAAACGCATGTACCACGAGGACGACCCCGGGCTGTTCGAACGCGCCCTGGACAACTTCTGGGACTGGCTCGGCGACCTGTTCGGCAGCGCGTCGGCCGCCACCCCCGGTGGCACCATCGGCCTGATCGCCGTCATCCTGGTGGTCATGGCGCTCCTGGCCGCCCTGTGGTGGCGCCTGGGCACCCCCCGCCGGCAACCCGCCACCTCCACCGCCCTGTTCGACGACCGCCCCCGCAGCGCCGCCGACCACCGCGCCGCCGCCGAGGCACACGCCGCCCAGGGCCACTGGAGCCAGGCCGTCCAGGAACGCATGCGCGCCATCGTCCGCGCCCTGGAGGAACGCGCCCTCCTGGACACCCGCCCCGGCCGCACCGCCGACGAGGCCGCCGCCGAAGCGGGCCGCGCCCTGCCCGCCCACGCCGACCGGCTGCGCGCCGCCGCGCGGCACTTCGACGACGTCACATACGGCGGCCGTACGGCCACGGAGGCGTCGTACCGGCACCTCGCCGCACTCGACACGGACCTGGACCGCACCAAACCCCAGCTCACCAGCACCAGCGCCAGCAGCGCGGACCACACCACCCGCCAGGGAGCCGCCGGATGACCACCGAGGCCCCCCTCCCCACCACCTCGGCCTCGCCCACCGGACGCCGGCTGTGGATCCGCGGCCGGGGCATCGCCCTCGCCGTCGTCCTCCTCCTCGCGGGCGCCATCACGATCGCCGTCGTCCGCTCCGACGCCCAGCACGGCGCCCTCGACCCGCGCTCCGCCGACCCCCAGGGCAGCCGCGCCCTCGCCGAACTCCTCGCCGAACGAGGCGTGTCCACGCGCGTGGTGACCACCCTCGACGAGGCCCGCGCCGCCGCCGGCCCCGACACCACCCTCCTGGTCGCCGACCCCGACCTGCTGACCCCCACCCAGCAGTCCCGGCTCCACGAGGACACCACCTCCTCCGGCGGCCGTACGATCCTCGTCGCCGCCGGCATATCCTCCGTCGAACGCCTCGCCCCCGGCATGTACGTCGACCCCGCCACCAGCCTCGACACCACGCTCGACCCGGACTGCGCACTGCCCGCCGCCCGCAGCGCGGGCCCCGCCGAGACCGGCGGCCTGCGCTACTCCACCACCCACCCCGAAGCCGACGAGTGCTACTTCAGCCAGCGCCTGGCCACCCTCGTCCGGCTCCCGCAGCCCTCCGGAGGCGGCGACACCGTCCTGCTCGGCGCGCCCGACATCCTCCTCAACGACCGCCTCGACGAGCAGGGCAACGCCTCGCTCGCCCTCCAACTCCTCGGCTCCCGCCCCCATCTGACCTGGTACCTCCCCTCCCTCTCCGACACCACCGCCACCGCCGACGACGAACGCGGCTTCTTCGAACTGCTCCCGTCCGGCTGGCTCTGGGGCACCCTGCAACTCTTCGTCGCCGCGGCACTGGCCGCCCTGTGGCGGGCACGCCGGCTCGGCCCCCTCGTACCGGAAAAACTCCCCGTCGCGATCCGCGCCTCCGAAACCGTCGAAGGCCGTGCCCGCCTCTACCGCAAGGCGAACGCCCGCGACCGCGCGGCAGCCGCTCTTCGCTCCACGACCCGCACGCGCCTCGCCCCCCTCGTCGGACTCCCCGTCGCCCGGGCCCACACGCCCGAAGCCCTGCTCCCCGCCCTGTCCGCCCACCTCCAGGGCGACGGCCGGGACCTGCGCACCCCGCTGTTCGGACCGCCTCCCGGCGACGACGCGGCACTCATCGCCCTCGCCGACCAACTCGACGCCCTCGAAAGAGAGGTACGCCGTCCATGATGGACCCGACCACTGACAACGCCGGGCCGAGCGGGGACCCGGGCACCGCCCGAGCCTCCCTCGAAGCCCTGCGCGCCGAGATCGCCAAGGCCGTGGTCGGCCAGGATCCCGCCGTGACCGGCCTCGTCGTCGCCCTGCTCTGCCGCGGCCACGTCCTGCTCGAAGGCGTCCCCGGCGTCGCCAAGACCCTCCTGGTCCGCGCCCTCGCCGCCGCCCTAGACGTCGACACCAAGCGCGTCCAGTTCACCCCCGACCTCATGCCGAGCGACATCACCGGCTCCCTGGTCTACGACACCCGCACCGCCGAGTTCTCCTTCCAGCCCGGCCCGGTCTTCACCAACCTCCTCCTCGCCGACGAGATCAACCGCACGCCCCCGAAGACCCAGTCCGCCCTCCTGGAAGCCATGGAGGAACGCCAGGTCACGGTCGACGGCACACCCCGCCCCCTCCCTGACCCGTTCCTGGTCGCGGCCACCCAGAACCCCGTCGAGTACGAGGGCACCTACCCCCTCCCCGAAGCCCAGCTGGACCGTTTCCTTCTCAAACTCACCATCCCCCTCCCCACCCGCCAGGACGAGATCAACGTCCTGACGCGACACGCCGACGGCTTCAACCCCCGCGACCTCGCAGCCGCCGGCATCCGCCCGGTGGCGGGCCCCGCCGCCCTGGAAGCCGCCCGCGCGGCGGTCGCCAAGACGACCGTCTCCCCCGAGATCACGGCCTACGTCGTCGACATCTGCCGTGCCACCCGCGAATCTCCGTCCCTCACCCTGGGCGTCTCCCCGCGCGGCGCGACCGCCCTGCTGGCCACCTCGCGCGCGTGGGCGTGGCTCACCGGCCGCGACTACGTCATCCCCGACGACGTCAAGGCCCTCGCCCTGCCCACCCTCCGCCACCGCGTACAGCTCCGCCCGGAGGCCGAGATGGAGGGCGTGACGGCCGACTCCGTCATCAACGCGATCCTCACCCACGTCCCCGTCCCCCGCTGATGGCGCTCACCGGACGCGCCGCGCTCCTCGCGGCCCTCGGTTCCCTCCCCGTCGGGCTCTGGGAGCCCAGCTGGACAGGTCTCCTCGCGGTCAACGCCCCGCTGGCCCTCGCCTGCGCCTGCGACTTCGCCCTGGCGGCCCCCGTACGCCGCCTGGGCCTGTCCCGCAACGGTGACACCTCCGCCCGCCTCGGCGAGCCCGCGGACGTCACTCTGACGGTCACCAACCCGTCCCGCCGCCCCCTGCGCGCCCAACTCCGCGACGCCTGGCCCCCCAGCAGCTGGATCCCCGGCACGGAGGTCGAATCCTCCCGTCACCACCTCACGGTCCCGTCCGGCGAACGCCGCCGCGCCACCACCCGCCTGCGCCCCACCCGCCGCGGCGACCACCACGCCGACCGCGTGACGATCCGCTCCTACGGCCCGCTCGGCCTCTTCACCCGCCAGGGCACCCACAAGGTCCCCTGGACGATCCGCGTCCTGCCCCCCTTCACCAGCCGCAAGCACCTCCCCTCGAAACTGGCCCGCCTCCGCGAACTCGACGGCCGCACCAGCGTCCTCACCCGAGGCGAGGGCACAGAATTCGACAGCCTGCGCGAGTACGTCCCCGGCGACGACACCCGCTCCATCGACTGGCGCGCCACCGCCCGCCATTCCACGGTCGCCGTACGCACCTGGCGCCCCGAACGCGACCGCCACATCCTCCTGGTCCTCGACACGGGCCGCACTTCCGCCGGCCGTGTGGGCGACGCCCCCCGCCTGGACGCCGCCATGGACGCCGCCCTGCTCCTGGCCGCCCTCGCCTCCCGCGCGGGCGACCGAGTGGACCTCCTGGCCTACGACCGCCGGGTCCGCGCCCTGGTCCAGGGCCGCACCTCCGGCGACCTCCTCCCCTCCCTGGTCAACGCCATGGCCACCTTGGAACCCGAACTGGTCGAAACAGACGCCCGTGGCCTGACCACGACAGCCCTCCGTACGACCCCCCGCCGCTCCCTGATCGTCCTCCTGACAACCCTCGACGCGGCCCCGGTCGAAGAAGGCCTCCTCCCGGTCCTCCCGCAGCTCACCCAACGCCACACGGTCCTGGTGGCCTCCGTGGCCGACCCCCACGTGGCCGACATGTCGAAGTCCCGAGGCACCATCGACGCCATCTACGAAGCAGCAGCCGCGGCCCAGGCCCAAACCGAACGCCAACGCACCTCAGAACAACTACGCCGCCACGGAGTCACCGTCGTAGACGCCACCCCCGACGAACTGGCCCCAGCCCTGGCAGACGCATACCTGGCCCTGAAAACAGCAGGCCGCCTGTAAAAAGAAAAGAGGGCCCTGCACGGGCCCTCAATAAATCCACCAACAATTCCACTTCAAACGCAGAAAACCCCGCATCCTCGGATGCGGGGTTTTCCCAATATTTGTTCGGCGGCGTCCTACTCTCCCACAGGGTCCCCCCTGCAGTACCATCGGCGCTGTAAGGCTTAGCTTCCG
>NZ_JBHYUG010000152.1:0-11263 GCF_042749375.1 Streptomyces sp. NPDC059477
GGAGTACGCCGCCGTGGTGCGTGGGGTCAGGTGACGCGCGGACCGGGGATTGGGGGGATTGGACAGAATCGGGGCGGGCGCGGAAGATCGCCGGAAGGTCCCGTAACAGTGGTGGCGCGGGCGAGAGTTGTTCTCACACGCCCGACGGGCAACGAGGTGGCTTCCCGATGGAATTGATCCGGAACATAGTGAGGGTGCTCGCCTTTTCCTGGGTCCTGGGCGCGCTGGCGGTCATCGTCGTCGCGGTCGTCCGTGACATGCGGCGGCGCGGGAATCCGGCGGCCCCGCACTGGTCGGGTCACGGGCCGCCGTTCATGGTCACCGTCGCGCTGTCGCTGGTGATCCAGGCAGTCGCCGGGGCGTTCACAGGCGACAGCGACTGGGGGTTCACGCTCCTCATGGCCGGGGTCAACGGGCTGGTCGGCACCGCCGTCGTGTTTCTGCTCGCTCTCCGGGACCGAGCGGCGATGGCGGGGGCGCGGGCGGTTCAGCTGGTGGGCGTGACCGTCGGTGTGGCCGGTGGCCTGGCCGCCGGCGCGGGGGCCTGGGTCTTCGGCTGAGGTCTCTTGGCCGACGCCCTCGCCCGGCACGGCGTCGCCCGCGCCGACCTGGTACAGGCCCGCGACACCGCCCCCGCCACCCCCGTACCGGCGTGACCGCCGTCGCCCCCGTCACATGGGGGAATAGCATGGGCCGGGCGGAGAACGGGCAAGTGCGGGCGAAGGGAAGCAATGGCTGGGAACCTCATCGTGGTCGGGTCGGCCAACCAGGACTACGTCCTCGCGGTGGACGCGCTGCCGACCGGTGGGGAGACCCGGCTGGCACACAGCCTGCGCCGCTTCCCCGGTGGCAAGGGCGCGAACCAGGCCGTGGCCGCCGCCCGGCTCGGGGCGCAGGTGGCGATCGTCGGCGCGGTCGGTGACGACGACGACGGGGCCCTGCTGATCCGCGAACTGCGCGCCGAGGGCGTCGACACCAGCGAGATCGAGATCACCTCCGCCGACCGCACCGGGCTCGCCGTCGTCTCGCTCCTCCCGGCGGGCGAGAGCGCCCAGACGGTCGTACCCGGAGCGAACCACACCCTCAGCGCCGCCCGGACCGCCCATGTGGTGAGCCGGCTCGCCACCCCGGACGCGATCCTCGTCGTCCAGGCGGAGATCCCCGCCGACGTCGTGACCGCCGTGGTGCGCGCCGCCTCCCAGAGTGCCGTGCGCAGCGTGGTGAACCTGTCGCCGGTCATCGACCTCGACGAGGACGTGCTGCGCCACGCCGACCCGCTCGTCGTCCACGGCGTCGAGGCCGCCGCGCTGACCGGCTTCGCGATCGACGGCAGGGAGCGGGCCGAGGAGGCCGCGGCGGCGCTCCTGCGCATCGCCAGGTCCGTGGTCGTCGTCGCCGACCGCGACGGCGCGGCCTGGGCCGACGACGGTGGCAGCGGATACGTCCTGTCGCCCCGGGTCGGCCCGGCCGTCGACACGACCGGCGCCGGGGACGCCTTCGTCGGCGGTCTGGTCACCCTGCTCGCCGAGGGCGCGAGCCTGAAGGAGGCGGTCCGGGTCGGCGCGGAGGTCGGCGCCGTCGCCATGTCACGCGTCGGCGCGCAGGCTTCGTACCCGTACCGCCGCGACATCCGCCAGCTCAGGCGCTGACGGGTGGAACGGCACAAAGGCCGGGGGACAGGGGGACCGGAACGGTGGAGCGTGGGGTCGGGACGCCGAGAGGAACGAGGTAAGGGGCAGCAGATGGCGCCGAAAGTCACACGCTCGGACGTGGCACGGATGGCGGGTGTCTCCCCGGCAGTCGTCAGCTACGTCACCAATGGCGGCCCCCGCCCCGTGTCGGCCGCCGCGCGGGCCCGGGTCGAGGCGGCCATCGAAGCCCTCGGCTACCGGCCCGACGCGCTGGCGACCGCCTTCCGCGACGGCCGCACGATGTCCGTCGGACTGCTGATGCCGAGCCCCATGAACCCGTACTACGCCGAGATGGCCCACGCCGTCGAGGTCGAACTCGCCCGGCGCGGCCATGTCCTGTCCATCGGGATCAGCGCGTTCAACGCCGCCCAGGACGAGGCGCAGATCAGATCCTTCGACGACCGCCGGATGACCGGTCTGCTCATCGCGTCCGCCGCCTCCCTGCCCACCGGCTTTACCGCGGGGCAGTGGTCGACCCCGCACGTGGTGCTGGACGACGTCACCGACGTGTCGCCCGACTCGCCGTCCGTGTACGCCGATTCGTACTACGACGTCCGCCGCGCCGTCGATCATCTCCAGTACCACGGCCACTCCGTCATCGCCTGCATCGCCGGACCGCCCACCTGGCCGGACGACGCCCGGCGCGTCCAGGCGTGGCGCGACCAGCAACTCGCGGCGGGCCTGCCGGCCGGCGACGACCTCGTGGGCCACGCCGATGTCAGCGCCGAGGGCGGCTCGATGGCCCTGCGGGTGCTCCTCGAAGAGGACTCCTACCGCAGCTCCCGGCGTGAACTGCGGCCCACGGCCGTGGTCGTCACCAGCGACATCCAGGCCATCGGCGCCCTGCGCGTCTGCCACGAACTGGGCATCGACGTCCCCGGCGACCTGGCGATCGTCTCCTACGACGGTGTCCGCCAGGGCCTGTTCAGCGCCCCCCGGCTCACCTCGATGCGCCGGCCGCTCCGCGAGATCGTCCGCACGGCCATCTCCCTCATCACCACCGGCGACTCCACCGACACCCAGCCCCGCCCACCCCGCCTCTCGCTGCGCGGCAACCTCCTCATCGGCGAAAGCTGCGGCTGCGAGCCCACGATCCAGTGGACGGGCGGCATGAGCTGACGGCCCCTCAGCGTTCCCGGCTGGTGGGGGTTGGCCTTGGCCGGTGCGGGGGCCTTTGGCTGCTGCGGCCGAAGTCGGCCGAAGTCGGCCAACTCCGGCCAACTCCAGCCGACTCCGGCTGACTTGGGCCGCCCTCGGCTGGTCCGGCCAGGGCCCGGCTGCCCCCGCCTGACCCGGCCGCCCAGGCCAACCCCCGACAACGCAGGCCCGACCGGGCTGACCCTGGCCCGTCCGGGCTGACCCCGGAACGACCAAGGCCCTGCCCGAGCCGGACCGGAGGACGAGGACCTGTCCTGGCGCCGGGACCGGACCAGGCGACCGGGACCGTCCGGGGAAGTCAGGCTGGATCGGCGCAACCGGGGCCGACCCGGGACCCGCAGCCGCCGCCCCCGTTTCAAGAGGACTTCCGCCCCGCCAACGGCTCCTCGCCCCGCTTCCTGCCCCGCCCCGCCTCCACCACATCCGCCCGCGACGGATACGACGCCTGCGCCCCGACGCGGGTGATCGCGACCGTGCCTACCTCGACCGCGAAGCTGACCGCCGCGTCCAGGTCGTGGCCCTCCGCCAGGAGTGTGGCCAGGCCGCCGACGAACGCGTCACCCGCGCCGGTCGTGTCCAGCACCTGCCCCACCGGGGGAGCGGGCACCGCCGCCCCGTCCCGGCCCCGCGCCCACACCGCGCCCGCCCCGCCCAGCGTGATCACCGCCGAGGCCGCCCGCTCCGCCAGCCGCCGGGCGGCCTCCGTCGGGGAGCCGAGCGCCGCGACCGGGGTGCCGAGCAGCGCCGCCGCCTCCACCTCGTTGACCACCAGCGGGTCGGCGAGCCGCAGCAGTTCGGCGGGGAGTTCGGTGTACGGCGCCAGATTGAGGACGACGCGCGCGCCGCACCGTACCCCCGTCTCGACGGCCGCGCGGAGCGCGGGCACCGGGATCTCCCCTTGCAGGACGACGATCGAGGACGCGTCGGCCAGCCGCCGCACGGCACGGGCGGTGCGGTCGGCGACCAGCGTGAAGTTCGCGCCGGGCACGACGGTGATCGCGTTCTCGCCGTCGGGGAGGACGGACACGAAGGCGAGGCCGGTCCGGGCGACCGTGGTGATCTCCACATCGCTCGTGTCGACGCCCTCCGACCGCAGCTCACGGATCAGGAACGCCCCGTCGGAGTCGTCCCCGACCGCGCCGACGAAGCGGACGGCCCCGCCGAGCCGGGCCGCCGCGACGGCCTGGTTGACGCCCTTGCCGCCGGGGAACCGTCTCAGCCGCCCCGCGAGCCGCGTCTCCCCGGGCCGGGGCAGCGCCGTACAGGCGATGACGTAGTCCTGATTCGCCGAACCCACGACGACGACGGTGCCGGGCACGATCTTGTCTCCCCTCGCTGGCATCCACGGGCTTCCCTGGAGTTGTTCTCCATCACGCAACACGTGTTGACCATAAAGGTAACTCGTGTTGACATAAGACCTGCGAGGGCGCGCCGAACCAGCACCGCGCCCCGCGAGGACCCGACGGCGGAACCCGGCGCCACCCCGACACCCCTCTGCGCCGGCTCCCGCCCCCGGTCCCCTCCGCATCGCTCCCACACGACCGCATCGCCCCCACACGACCCAGACGACAGGAACCGGCCTTGGCTCAGCGACTACGACGTGGATCTCCGGCACCCGCACGGACGGGTGTCGTGATCGGCGTGCTGCTCGTCGCCTCGTTCGTCGTGGTGCTGAACGAGACGATCATGACCGTCGCGATCCCGCGGCTGGTCATCGAGCTGGGGATCTCCGTCAACACCGCCCAGTGGCTGACCACCGTGTATCTGCTCACGATGGCCGTGGTGATCCCGACCACCGGGTTCGTCATCCAGCGGTTCCCGACCCGGGTGGTGTTCGCCGCGAGCTGCGGGGTGTTCCTCTGCGGCACGCTGCTCGCGGCGGTGGCCCCGGGGTTCGCCCTGCTGCTCGCCGCGCGGATCGTGCAGGCCGCGGCGGCCGGGGTGATGCTGCCACTCCTGATGACGACCGTGCTCACCCTCGCCCCGGCCGGACGCCGGGGGGCGCTCATGGGCGTGGTGACGATCGTCCTCGCGGTCGCGCCGGCCATCGGACCCGCGCTGGCGGGGCTGGTCCTCCAGTATCTGCACTGGCGCTATCTCTTCGTCGTACTGCTGCCCGTCGCGGTGGGCGCGCTCGTCATCGGGCTGATCTTCCTCACCGACGTCGGCACGACCCGCAAGGTCTCGCTCGACCTCCCGTCCGTGGCGCTGGCCGTCCTCGGCTTCGGCCCCCTGGTGCTCGGGCTGAGCCAGCTCGGCGAGGCGATGCACGGGACCGGGCGGATCGTGCTCGCGTCGGCACTGGTCGCCGCCGGGGCGGGCGGCGTGGCGCTGTTCGCCCGGCGCCAGAAGGCCCTGGCGGGGACCGGCGACCCGGTGCTGGACGTCCGGGTGTTCGCGGCACCGCAGTTCCGGATCGGCCTGAGCATCCTGCTGCTGTGCATGGCCGCGTACTACGGTGCTCTCCTCGCCCTGCCCTACTACCTTCAGCGTGTCCTCGGCC
This sequence comes from Streptomyces sp. NPDC059477, assembly GCF_042749375.1. Lineage (NCBI taxonomy): Bacteria > Bacillati > Actinomycetota > Actinomycetes > Kitasatosporales > Streptomycetaceae > Streptomyces > Streptomyces sp. NPDC059477. Next base: position 5,353 of record NZ_JBHYUG010000152.1, read on the forward strand.
TCGACACCCTCACCACCGGCACGATTCTGCTGCCGGGCGGGCTGCTGATGGGACTGATGGGCCCGCTCGCGGGGCACTTCTTCGATCGCTTCGGGGCACGCGTCCCCGTGGTCGCCGGCACCGGGGCGCTGGTCGTCTTCTACACCGCCTTCGCCTTCCTGGGCACCGACACCCCGGTCTGGCTGGTCGCCGTCCTGTACGCCGGATTCATGGGACTGGGCATGGGCGTGCTGTCCACCCCGGCCGTGACCGGCGCCCTCGAAGCGCTGCCGCCGGGCAGGTACGCGCACGGCAACGCCGTGATCGCCTCCCTCCAGCAGGTGGCCGGCGCCGCCGGGAGCGCCGTGTTCGCGGCGGTGTTCTCACTGTCGGCGATGGCCGCGGGGCCCGGCGCCGCCGTCGAGGGCGAGGTCAGGGCCGTACGGATCGGCTTCGCCGCGTCGGCCGTCGTCGCCGCGCTCGCGTTCGCCCTGGCGTTCCGGGTGGCCCGCAACCGGCCCTCGGCACCACCGCGGCCGTCCGGGGCCGAAGCGGCACCCCGGTCACCCAACCGATCACGACAGTAGCCACCACGGCGGTCACCACAGTAATCAGGCCAGTAGCCACGACACCGATCACGACACCGATCACGACGGCCGCCACGACACCGATCACGACGGCCGCCACGACAGCCATCACGGCAGTGATCCCCACAGGGATCCGCACAGCGATCCCGACGCAAAGAGCAGGAGAACCCATCCCCATGACCGACGTCATCGTCGTCAACGAATCCTTCGAACGGCACTGGTCCTACGCCGCCGACCACGCCCTGCACCTGTGGCGCGGCACGAACCCGCACTTCGTCCGGCTCGCGCCCGGCGACCCGCGCACCCTGGACGAGCTGGACCTCCCCCGCGACACCCGGCGCCTGCTCGTGCTCGGCTACGACCTCGACCACGGCGACGGCTCCTTCCCGGCGCTGCCGCACCTGACCGAGGCCGCCTTCGCCGACGTGCCCGGCGCCGCCGGATTCACGGACACCGCCGCAGCGCGCGGAGTCACCGTGTACGTGCCGCGCAACGAGGGCTACTGGGCCCAGTCCGTCGCCGAGTTCGCCCTCGGCCTCACCATCGGCGGGCTGCGCCGCATCCCGCAGACGTACGCCGCGATGCGCGAGAGCCACGCCGTCTGGTCGTACTACCCGGGCGAGGGCAACGGCCGTCCCCGCACCCGGGCCGCCCAGTTCGGCGACGACCCGGCGTTCGTCTCCGGCACGGTCGCGGGGAAGCGGGTGCGGGTCGCGGGCATGGGCAACATCGGCACCCGGTACGCCTCCTTCTGCGCCGCGCTCGGCGCGGACGTCGCCGGCTGGAGCCGGTCGGCGCCCGACCCGGCGTTCCACCGCTCCGGCGCCCGGCGCCGGTTCCGGCTGGCGGAACTGGTCGCGGACGCCGAGATCTTCGCGCCGATGATCCCCCACCTCCCCGCGACGGAGGGCCTGATCACGGACCGGCTGATCGACGCGCTGCCCACGGGCTGTCTGGTCGTCTGCGTCACCCGGATGCAGATCCTGGACAGCAAGGCGCTGCGCCGGCGCGTGCTGGCCGACGAGCTGTCGCTGGCCGCCGACGTCTTCGACATCGAGCCGCTACCGCTGGACGACCCGCTGCTCGGCCGGCCCAACGTGGTGCACACCCCGCACAACGCGGGCCGCACCCTCGACTCCAACCGCGCGTTCGCCGAAGCACTGATCGAGCAGTTCCGCAGTGCCTGACCATCCCAGCACCAGCAGGAGACAACCATGAGCGGGATCACCGTCGCCGTCGTAGGGCTGAACTTCGGCGAGCTGTGGGTGCCGATCTACCAGTCGCACCCCGAGGTGGAACGGGTCGTGCTGTGCGACCCGGCACCGGACGTCCTGGAGCGGGTGGCGCGGGCGCACGGCGTCCCCGGCACCGACACCCATCCCTCGCTGGAAGCGGTGCTCCGGGCACCGGACGTCGACGCGGTCCATCTGCTCACCCCGCTGCATCTGCACGCCGAGCAGACCTTCGCCGTGATGGGCGCGGGCAAGCACTGTGCCGTCGCCGTCACCCCGAGCCTCGACCCCGACGACCTCCAGCGGATCGTCGACCTCCAGCACAGCACCGGGCTGAACTACATGATGATGGAGACCGGCGCCTACTCCGACCCGGTCGTGCACATCAAGGGCCTGGTCGACTCGGGGGAGTTCGGGGACGTGGTCTTCGGGCGCGGCGAGCACCACCAGGACATGGAGGGCTGGCCCGGCTACTGGGTCGGGCTGCCGCCGATGTGGTACTCCTCCCACGCGCTGTCCCCGATGCTCGCGGCGCTCGGCAGCCGCCCCACCACGGTCCGCGCGCTCGGCGCCGGACGGCTGCCCGCGGACGAACGCGCGGTGTGGGACAACCCGTACCCGATGGAGACCGCGCTGTACGAGCTGGCGGACTCGACAGCCACCCTCCAGGTCACCCGGTCGATGTTCCGCACCACCCGCGCACCGGTGGAGTCCTTCTCCCTCTACGGGGAGCGGCACGGCCTGGAATGGGGCCGGACCACCGACGAGGCGCCCCTCTACTTCTCCTGGGGCGAGCACGGTCCCGGCGGGCGCGGACGCATGGTCGAGGCGGTCCCGTACACACCGCCGGACCTGTCCGACACGATGCCGCCGGCCCTCGCCCGGGGCAGCCAGCTGTACTGGGGCGCCGCTCCGCGCCTGGTGCACGAGTTCGTGAGCAGCGTCGTCGAGGGCCGCCGCCCCGCCCTGGACGCGGTGGTCGCGGCCCAGTGGACGGCGGCGGGATTCGCCGCGCACACCTCCGCGATGAACGGCGGCTCGGTGGTGGAGATCCCGTCCTTCGAGCAGTGAGGAAACCTCATGCGAGAGACGGGCAAATACATCGTGCAACACGTGTTGACTCATCCTGCAACACGTGTTGATATGAGTGAAGCGAAATAGCAAGTCAAAGCCAAAACCCTCGCCGGGCCTGAGATCGACCATGTGATTCTCGTCGCTCGGATTCTCTGGACATGTCGTCCGCCGAGGTTGTCGGCAAAAGTACGTTCGTCTGCGAAAGCGCAGGAGTCACATTGCACGGCGCACTCAATCACCAACATCTCCTCCGGGCGGAACTCGCGCAGCGGACGGAGAGCGGATACGACGTGTCCGACATCGCTGAACGGATTTCCGCCGAGGGCGGCATCGACGCCCTCGCCCAGACCCGGGCACAGGAATTCCTCACGGACCTCGAAGCGACGGCCCACCGCCCCGACTGGGCCTATGTCGAGCCCGAGACCCTGGCGGAGATCATCGCGGAGTCGGACTGGCCGGCGCCCGACGCCCACGCCGCACCGGCCACCGGCCCCGGCCTGTCCGAGAACCCCGGCCCCGGACTCCCGCCGGACTACCCGGCCAAGGTCTCCCGGGCCTGGCACGGCCGGATCGTCGGCAACATGCTCGGCAAGCCGGTGGAGAGCCTCGGGGAGTGGTCCCCGGCGGTCCTGCGGGCCTTCCTGGAGTCGCAGGACGCCTGGCCGCTGACCGACTACTTCCCGGCCGTCGAGGACACCGGCGAGGGCTTCCCCGAGTACGTCCCCTGCTGGACCGAGACGACCCGGGGCCGGGTCGACGGCTCGGCGCGGGACGACGACATCGACTACACCGTCCTCAACCTGCATCTGCTGCGGACGGTGGGCCCGGCCTTCACGACCGCCGACGTGGCCGCCGCCTGGCTGACCCTCCTGCCCTTCCTCCAGACCTACACCGCCGAGCGGGTCGCCCTGCGCAATCTGGCGGCCGGTGCCGCCCCCGAGGCCGCGGCGGACACCCGTAACCCCTACCGGGAGTACATCGGGGCGGCGATCCGCGCCGACGTCTTCGGCTACGTCCGGCCGGGCGACCCGGCGGGCGCGGCGGAACTGGCCTACCGGGACGCGACGCTGTCGCACCGGGCGAACGGCGTGTACGGCGAGATGTGGTGCGCCGCGCTGGTGGCGGCGGCCTTCACGGCGGGCGGCATCCGGGAGGCGTACGACCGCTCACTGACCGTCGTCCCGCGCCGCTCGCGGCTGTACGCGGCCCTGACCGCCGTACGGGAGGCGTACGACCTGGGGCTGACCTGGGAGGAGGCGCGGGCGCGGATCGATGCCGGACTCGGCTCCTACGGCACGGTCCACACGGTGGTCAACGCGGCCGTCCTGGCCGCCGGACTGCTGTGGGCCGAGGGCGACTTCGACCGGTCGATCGCCCTGACCGTCCTCGGTGGACTGGACACCGACTCCAATGGGGCGACGGCCGGCTCGGTGGCGGGCCCGCTCGCCGCGGCCATCGACGAGCGCTGGACCGCGCCGCTCAAGGACACCGTGCGCAGCGCGGTGTTCGGCTATGACGGCGTACCGATCTCTTCCCTGGTGGCGCACACCGTCGAGGTGGCCACCGCACTGCGCCGGAACAGCACGTCGGCCGTGGCGGCCGAGGCGTACACGCCACGCGACATCTGGTGACCCACCGCAGCCCCGTCCCCCTCTCGGGCCGTACGCGAATCGAGTAGTCGAATGACCCAATTGACAGTGCAGTCAACGAGTGACGAAGACAGACAGAAGCTGAAGATGGCGAAGCGGACGGCGTTCGCGAGCTTTCTCGGCACGACCTTCCAATTCCTGGACGCGTCGATCTACGGAATCGTCGCCGCGGTCGTCTTCAGCAAAGTCTTCTTCCCCGCCGACAATCCCCAGTTGGCGAGCATCGGTGCCGTCGCGACCTTCGCGGTCGCCTATATCACCGGACCCATCGGCGCGTTCGTCCTGGGCCCGCTGGGCGACCGGATCGGCCGTCAGAAGGTCACCGTCATCACCATCACGGGCATGGGCATCGCCACGTTCCTGATCGGCTGTCTCCCCGGATACGCCACGATCGGCTTCGCGGCGCCCGTCCTGCTGGTGATCCTGCGGATCGCCCAGGGCTTCTTCACCTCCAGCGAGCAGGCCGGCACCAGTTCGCTGACCATGGAGCACGCGCCCACCAAACGCCGTGGGTTCTTCGTCAGCTTCATCAATGTCGGCGTCGGGGTCGGCGCGGTGCTCGGACAGCTCGCCTTCATCCCCATCCTGGCGCTGCCCGAGGAGGACCTGCTCAGCTGGGGCTGGCGGATCCCGTTCCTCGCCAGCATGATCTGGACGATCATCGTGCTCGCGTTCCGGAGCAAGATCAAGGACGCCGAGGTGTTCGTCGAGGCGAAGAACGAGGGCAAGGTGGCCCGCTATCCGGTCGCCCCGCTGTTCCGCCATCACTGGCGGAGCGTCGTCCGGGTCATCCTGCTCTGCCTGATGGCGGTCCCGGGCACCGTCGTGGGCGTCTACGCCTTCGGCTACGGCGTCGACACGGTGGGTCTCGACGCGAGCAAACTCCTCACCGTCCAGCTGATCGTGATCGTCGTGACGACACCGCTGCTGCCGCTGTGGGGCGTCCTCGGTGACCGCTTCGGACGCAGGCCGGTGTTCGCGGGCGGCGTCCTGATCGGCGGCCTGCTGATCTTCCCCCTCTTCCTGGCACTCAAGAACGGCAACCTCTTCTACATCCTCGTCCTGGAGGTTCTGGCCTACGGATTCCTCAACGCAGGGCAAGCACTCCAGCTCTCCATGTTCACGGAGATGTTCCCGACGAACGTCCGCACCACCGGCGTCGCCATCAGCAGCCAACTCGGCTTCCTGGTCGCCGGTTTCGCCCCCACCATCTGCTACGCCATCCAGCAGACCGGCCCGCAGGGCTGGATCCCACCGGCCCTGTTCACCACGGTGGTGTGCGTCATCGCCTCGATAGCCGCGTTCACCGGCCGGGAGACAGCGGACCGCGACCTGGCGACCCTGGACACCCTGGAACCACGGACACGGTAGCGACGAGGACGCCCACCCA
>NZ_JBHYUG010000153.1:0-11254 GCF_042749375.1 Streptomyces sp. NPDC059477
GAATCACCCCAGCCCCGCCGCTGGCGCGGCCCCCCCCTCGGGCGGGCCGCCACCCCCCGCATCTCCCCCGCCCCCCCCCCCCCCGCGGCCGGCCCGACCGGCCCGGCCGCCCCCTCGCCGCCCCGCCCGTCCTGCGGCGGCCCCTCGGGCTGCATCTCCGGCTGACCCACCCGGCACTCCCTACTGACTACTGATCACGGTGCGTGACTCCTGATGCTGCTGCGCCAGGATCCTTACTACCGCCCAATGGGTGGCGAAGGTGACGGTTTCACGGCTTTTCTGCCCAGAAGTGGGCCTTGATCAGGTATAGGAATCACGGCCCACTCACTCGAAAGAGTGCCGGGGCGATGGCCGCGCCGACCACGTAGGCTCGTGCCGAACGGGAAAACCCGTACCGATAAGGAGAGCCGATCGTGATCCCCGGTGGTGGCCAGCCCAACATGCAGCAGCTGTTGCAGCAGGCGCAGAAGATGCAGCAGGACCTGGCGGCGGCGCAGCAGGAACTCGCCGAGACCGAGGTCGACGGCCAGTCCGGCGGCGGTCTGGTGACGGCCACGGTGACCGGCGCGGGAGAGCTGCGCGCGCTGAAGATCGACCCGAGGGCGGTGGACCCGGACTCCGCCGAGGAGACCGCGGAGACCCTCGCCGACCTGGTGGTGGCGGCGGTCCGCGCGGCGGGCGACAACGCGCAGGCGCTCCAGCAGCAGAAGCTCGGCCCGCTGGCCCAGGGCCTCGGCGGCGCCATCCCCGGCCTGCCTTTCTAAAGCGGGCGGCGGCCCTCTACGGTACGTACGTACAGGGCCGTACGCACTGACCAAGGCATTCCGGGGTCACTCCAGGGTCATCAGGGGTCATCAGGGGTCATCCGGGGTCAGCAGGGTCATTCAAGGAAGGACGGCAGTCCGTTGTACGAAGGCGTGGTCCAGGACCTCATCGACGAACTGGGGCGGCTGCCCGGCGTCGGTCCCAAGAGCGCGCAGCGGATCGCCTTCCACATCCTCCAGGCGGAGCCGACCGACGTACGGCGGCTCGCGCAGGCCCTGATGGAGGTCAAGGCGAAGGTCCGGTTCTGCGCGGTCTGCGGCAATGTCGCCCAGGAGGAGCGGTGCGGGATCTGCCGGGACGTACGGCGCGACCCGTCCGTCATCTGTGTGGTGGAGGAGCCGAAGGACGTGGTCGCCGTCGAGCGCACCCGTGAGTTCCGCGGCCGGTACCACGTACTGGGCGGCGCGATCAGCCCGATCGAGGGCGTCGGACCCGACGATCTGCGGATACGGGAACTTCTCGCGCGGTTGGCCGACGGTTCGGTCACCGAGCTGATCCTGGCCACCGATCCGAATCTGGAGGGCGAGGCGACGGCGACGTACCTCGCTCGCATGATCAAGCCCATGGGCCTCAAGGTCACCCGCCTGGCCAGCGGCCTCCCGGTGGGTGGCGACCTGGAATACGCGGACGAGGTGACCCTCGGCCGCGCCTTCGAGGGGAGACGACTCCTAGATGTCTGACGCCACGCTGCACGCCACGGCCCAGGACCCCGACGACTTCGCGGTGCAGATCGCGGACCAGATGGAGAGCTTCCTGGTCGCCGTCACCGAGGTCGCCAAGGGCGACGAGCCGGACTCGGCGGTCCCGTTCCTGCTGCTGGAGGTCTCCCAGCTGATGCTGGCGGGCGGCCGGCTCGGCGCGCACGAGGACATCGTCCCGGACGAGCGCTACGAGCCGGATCTCGGCCCCGAGCCCGATGTGGACCACCTGCGCGAGAACCTCGCCCGGCTGCTGGAGCCGGTCGACGTCTACTCGGAGGTCTTCGACCCCTACGAACCGCGCACCGCCCCGGTCCCGGCCCGGATCTCCGACGACCTCGCCGATGTCATCACCGATCTGCGGCACGGCATGGCCCACTACCGGGCCGGCCGGATCAGCGAGGCGCTGTGGTGGTGGCAGTTCTCGTACTTCTCCAACTGGGGCTCCACCGCGTCCGCCACCCTGCGCGCCCTGCACTCGGTGCTCGCGCACATCCGCCTCGACCAGCCGCTCAAGGAACTGGACGGCCTGGACACCGACGAGCCGCTGATGGGCGACGAGACCCTGGAGTTCGAGGCGGGCCAGGTGATGGCGGAGGAAATCGCGGGCCCCCTGGGACTGCGCTCGTCCAAGTGACACCGGCTCGACCGGCGACACGACAGCCGGTTGCCCCTGTGACGCCGGTTTGATCGGGCGACGGCCGGATCGGCCCCGCGAGGCCGTTCGGCTACGTGGCGGCCGTTCTTCGGTGCGGTGACGCCCCCGTTCCGCCACCTGTACGGACGTTCCGCCACCTGTACGGACGTTCCGCCACCTGTACGGACGTTCCGCCACCTGTACGGACGTTCCGCCACGTGACGGCCGGTAGGCCACGCGGCAGTGGTTCGCCAGGTGACGGCCGGTTGGTCCCGTGGCGGCCGGTCCGCCCTGCGGTAGTGGTTCGACCACGTCACGGCCCCCGGCGCGAGTGGTCTCTGTGATGCCCGGCACTTTTCCGAGTGGCGGCCGTGAGCTGCGGGCATGTGCCTTCCGGAACGGGCGGGCGACAGGGCCGGACGGCGTATCTCACCATGCGATATCCGGAAGGTCGTTTTCGGCCGCTCGTTAGACTGAGCCGACACAACGGACTGAGCGAGGAGCGCACGTGGGCCTTGTCGTGCAGAAGTACGGAGGCTCCTCCGTAGCCGATGCCGAGGGCATCAAGCGCGTCGCCAAGCGGATCGTCGAGACGGTGAAGAACGGCCACCAGGTGGTGGTCGTCGTCTCGGCGATGGGCGACACGACGGACGAGCTGATCGATCTCGCCGAGCAGGTTTCCCCGATGCCTGCCGGGCGCGAGCTCGACATGCTGCTGACCGCGGGAGAGCGGATCTCCATGGCGCTGCTGGCCATGGCGATCAAAAACCTGGGCCGCAAGGCCCAGTCGTTCACGGGCAGCCAGGCAGGGGTCATCACCGACTCGGTCCACAACAAAGCCCGCATCATCGACGTCACACCGGGACGGATCCGCACCGCGCTGGACGAGGGCAACATCGCGATCGTCGCCGGGTTCCAGGGCGTCAGCCAGGACAAGAAGGACATCACCACGCTGGGGCGCGGCGGGTCCGACACCACGGCCGTGGCGCTCGCCGCCGCGCTGGACGCCGAGGTCTGCGAGATCTACACCGACGTGGACGGCGTGTTCACCGCCGACCCGCGGGTGGTGAAGAAGGCGAAGAAGATCGACTGGATCTCCTTCGAGGACATGCTGGAGCTGGCCTCGTCCGGCTCCAAGGTGCTGCTCCACCGCTGTGTGGAGTACGCCCGCCGCTACAACATCCCGATCCATGTCCGGTCCAGCTTCAGCGGACGGCAGGGCACCTGGGTCAGCAGCGAGCCGATCGATCAAGGGGACCAGAAGGTGGAGCAGGCCATCATCTCCGGTGTCGCGCACGACACCTCGGAGGCCAAGATCACCGTCGTCGGTGTGCCGGACAAGCCGGGCGAGGCCGCCTCGATCTTCCGCACCATCTCGGATGCCGAGATCAACATCGACATGATCGTGCAGAACGTGTCCGCGGCCTCCACCGGCCTGACGGACATCTCGTTCACGCTGCCCAAGAGCGAGGGCCGCAGCGCCCTGGACGCGCTGGAGAAGTCCAAGCCGGTCATCGGCTTCGACTCACTGCGCTACGACGACCAGATCGGCAAGATCTCGCTGGTCGGCGCCGGGATGAAGACCAACCCCGGGGTCACCGCCGACTTCTTCACCGCGCTGTCCGACGCGGGTGTGAACATCGAGCTGATCTCGACATCCGAGATCCGGATCTCGGTGGTCACCCGGGCCGACGATGTCCCGGAGGCCGTCCGCGCGGTGCACAGCGCCTTCGGACTGGACTCCGACAGCGACGAGGCCGTCGTCTATGGGGGCACCGGCCGATGACCGCCCGCCCGACGCTCGCGGTCGTGGGGGCGACCGGGGCCGTCGGCACGGTCATGCTCCAGATCCTGTCCCAGCACGCGGACATCTGGGGCGAGATCCGCCTGATCGCCTCCCCGCGCTCGGCCGGCCGCAAGCTGGCCGTGCGCGGCGAGGAGGTCGAGGTCATCGCCCTGACCGAGCAGGCGTTCGATGGCGTCGACATCGCCATGTTCGACGTCCCGGACGAGGTGTCCGCCCAGTGGGCGCCGATCGCCGCCGCCAAGGGCGTGGTGGTCGTGGACAACTCCGGCGCCTTCCGGATGGACCCGGACGTCCCCCTGGTGGTCCCCGAGGTCAATCCGCACGCGGCCCGCATGCGCCCGCGCGGCATCGTCGCCAACCCCAACTGCACCACCCTCTCCATGATCGTCGCGCTGGGCGCACTGCACGCCGAGTTCGGCCTGCGCGAGCTGGTCGTCTCCTCGTACCAGGCGGTCAGCGGCGCCGGGCGGGCCGGGGTGGAGACCCTGCGCAAGCAGCTCTCCCTCGTCGCCGGTACGGAGCTGGGGACCGCGCCGGGCGATCTGCGCCGGGCCGTGGGGGACGGGACGGGACCGTTCCCGGAGCCGGTCGCGCTGAACGTCGTACCGTGGGCCGGGTCGCTGCGGGAGGACGGCTGGTCGTCGGAGGAGATGAAGGTGCGGGACGAGTCCCGCAAGATCCTCGGACTGCCGCGGCTGCCGATCGCCGTGACCTGTGTGCGGGTCCCGGTGGTCACCACCCACTCGCTCACCGTCCACGCCCGCTTCCAGCGCGAGGTCACCGTCGCCGGGGCGCGGGAGATCCTCGCCACCGCGCCCGGTGTGGTGCTGGTGGACAATCCGGCCGCCGGGGAGTTCCCGACCCCGGCCGACGCGGTCGGCACCGACCCCACCTGGGTCGGGCGGGTGCGCCGGGCGCTGGACGACCCGACCGCGCTGGAGTTGTTCGTCTGCGGGGACAATCTGCGCAAGGGCGCGGCCCTGAACACCGCGCAGATCGCCGAACTCGTGGCCGGGGAGGACCGAGGGTCTTCCTGATGGCCCTTCTCACGGCCTCCCGACAGCCCTCTCACGGCCTTCCCGACGGGTCTTCCGCCGGCCCTCCCGACGGGCTCGGCGGCGGCTGATTGCCGGGCTCCGGAAAGCGAACCGCTCCTGGACGGTGTACTGCCCCCCTGGTCTCCGGCGGATCAGTTTGTAGGATCTGTGTTCCAGGTGTGAGCCGAGCAACGGTCCTGACAACTTGAACCGGGTCACACGGCGTCCGAAGATTTCCTCCGACCCCGCGCAACCGCGCGCCGGACGGGGAGCGTCTCTGCGGTCGCCCTTCCGGGCGTGCAGACGCGTGGAAGCCGGCGTGGGGACGCCGTGCGGCGGGCGTGGGGACGCCCGTTCCGTTGTGGGACATAGGGGAAGAGCGGGACGCATGTGGTCAACTGAGGCACCGTCGGCGGTGCTGTCCGGCGGGAGAACGCTGCCGGCCGCACGCAGCGGCGCAAAAGTGACGCCCGGCACGTACAACCCTCACGGGGGCAAGCGTGTCCAACTGGCGTGGCAGAGGTACTCGACTTCACATCGGCTGCGCGCGGCACCGCGCTGCGCCCGCCCGTTCCGCGCCGCCGACTGCCCAGAGCGGTCGGCGGGCCCGGTGGTATGCCGGTGATCGCGCCGATGCCCGCGGTACAGCCCAGCCCGATTCCCGGCCAGCGCGGCGGCACCGAGGATGTCGTCGCCGGCACCACGGTCGACCATCTCACCGAGACCTACCGCACCCACTACCGCTCGCTGCTCGGCCTCGCCGCCCTCCTGCTCGACGACACCGCCTCCTGCGAGGACGTCGTCCAGGAGGCGTTCATCCGCGTCCACTCGGCCCGCAAACGCGTCCGCGACCCCGAGAAGACGCTCGCCTATCTGCGCCAGACCGTCGTCAACCTCTCCCGCTCCGCGCTGCGCCGCCGCATCCTCGGCCTGAAGCTGCTCTCCAAGCCGATGCCGGACATGGCGAGCGCGGAGGAGGGCGCCTACGACCAGCTGGAGCGGGACTCCCTGATCAAGGCCATGAAGGGCCTCCAGCGCCGCCAGCGCGAGGTCCTGGTGCTGCGCTACTTCGCCGACATGACCGAGGCCCAGGTCGCCGAGTCGCTCGGCATATCGCTGGGCTCGGTCAAGGCGTACGGCTCCCGCGGTATCGCCGCCCTGCGGATCGCGATGGAGGCACCCGCATGAGCGAGCCCGACGACGACGCCAGGGACCGGCGCCATCTCCATGTGCCGAAGCCGCCGAAGCCATCGGCAGGGGCGGATGCCCCGGAGGGCGCACCGCGGGAGCCGTCGGCGGGACCCTGGCACGATCTGAAGCAATCGCACCCTGGGAACGGAACGAACGGAACCGTGAACGACCGCCTGGACGACCAGGGCCCCGACGGGCTCGACGCGGACGAGCAGGCGCTGCGCCGGATGCTGCACCACGTGGTGCAGGACGTCGAGCCGCGCGAGGGCACGCTGGACGAGCTGCGCCGGGCGGTGCCCGCGCGCCGCGCCCGTAAGCGGCAGGCCGCCGTCGGGATGGCCGCCGCGGCCCTGTTCGTCGGTACCGCCGTCCCGGCCCTGCTGCATGTCTCCAGCTCCGGCGGCCCCGACGCCAACCCCTCGATCGCGGGCCTCGGCCAGGAGACCCAGGGCGGCTCCACCCAGGGCAAGAGCCCCGACGGCGGCTCCGGTACGACGGGCGGCTCGACCGGCGGCGGCCAGGAACCGGGGCCGGACAGCTCCACGCAGAGCGACCCGGTCGACGGTTCCAGTCCCGGCGCCTCGCCCGGCGTCCCCCCGGGCGGACCGTCGCCCTCCACCCCGGCCTCCGCGCCCGCCTGCACCGCGGCCCAGCTCGGCGACGGCACCGCGGGCGTCGAGGTCCCCGACGCGGGCGGGACGGTGTACGGCACCTTCCGGGTCAGCAATGTCTCCGGGGAGAGCTGTACGGTCACGGGCCCCGGCACCCTGACCCCGGTCGCCCAGGGCGCCGCCGATCCGGCCAAGATCGGCGTCGCCGAGCACACCTCCGGCGATGTGGCCGCCGCGCTGCCCGACCCGTCCCTGGAGGCGGGCCGGCTGTCCTTGCTGCCGGGAGCCGCTTACGAGGTGAAGTTCGCCTGGGTGCCCGCCGAGACCTGTCCCGTCGAGGGCGGCACCAACGGGGGCACGGGCGGACCGTCCCCCGACCCGTCGCCCAGCGAGGACCCGGGCGCGACCGCCGGTACCTCCACGGGCGGCGACACCGGCACGGGCACCCAGCTGATGCCGCAGGACGGCACGGACACCCCGGCGGGCCCGGCCGACGGCAGCGTGCAGGTGTCGTACACCCCGGAGGCCGGTTCGACGCCGGTGACGGTGGTGGTGCCGGACGCGTGCGCCGGGACGGTGTACTGGACCGGGGTGCTGGCGGGGTCGTAGCGCGCCCCGGAAGGACGGGTGAACGGGCGGGTCAGACGCCCGGGGCACCGGCGGCGGCGGCCGGGTCCTTGCGCTCCGCTTCCGGCGTGGCGTCCGGGTCCTGCGGATGCTCAAGGCCCTCTGGGCCCTCTTGTTGGCCCTCTTGGCCCTCTTGGCCCTCAGGTACGAGCCCCATCCGCGCGTCCCGTACGAAGTCCACCTCGCGGCGCAGCAGCCGGAACCACATGAAGACCACGAAGCCCGCGAAGACGAACCACTCGCCCGTGTAGCCGAGGTTCTGGAACGCCTTCAGATCGAGCCCGGTGTCGGCCGCGGCCGTCGCGGGTACCGCGCGCATTCCCGAGTCGCCCTCGCCGAGGGTGATCCACGCGTCGTAGACGTCGTACGGCACCAGGTTGACCAGCGAGGCCGCGCTGATCGCGCCGGTCTGGCCGGCCGGCAGTCCGCTCAGGGCGACGACGCCGTTGCTGCCCGGTGTCTCGGACGCCTGGAGCGTGCCGGTGACGGTGACCTCGCCGGACGGCGGGGCGGGTGCCCGCGCGGCGTCGGCGGTGCCGGGGAGCCAGCCGCGGACCACCGGGAGGGCCTGGCCGGTGTCGGTGCGCAGCAGGGTCATCACGTAGGAGCCCTGGACGTCGTCAACAGTGCGGTCCGGGACCAGGAACTGATCGGCGTAGCGCCCGCTGACCGTGGCCTGCTCGCCCGAGGTGGCCTTGTCCACCGGCAGCAGCTCCGCCAGCGGCCGGGCCGGGCCGTTCTCCTCGGTCGTGACCTGTTCGGTGGCGTCGCGATGGGTGTCCATCCGCGACTCGAACCGGTCCAGCTGCCAGGACCCCATGAGGACGCAGAAGGGGATCGCGAGCAGTACGAAGACGTTGATCCCCCACCAACGGGGAGTCAGCAGAAACCGGTACACGCCCCCACCGTACGGGGCGGGGGTCCCAAGGGCCGGAGCGGGGTCGGGAGGGGCGATTTCGGTGTGAGGGTGGTGAGTGGTTGGGCAAAGTTATCCACAGGCTGAGGGGCTCGGGCGCGCGATGTCGGTTCGGACGGGCAGTATGGGGCCATGACTGAGAGCAACGGGTCCGTCTCGCCGGATCAGCAGCAGGGTGCGTCCATGCCGGAATGGGAGAAGCGCTTTCGGGCGCCGAGGGTGTCATTGCCCGACTGGGCGGAGGACGCGCCCGACCGCTCCCTGTTCGTCTCCAATGCGACAGGGACGTACGAGCTGTACGCGTGGGACCGTTCGACCGGCGCCCAGCGCCAGGTGACCGACCGGCCGAACGGCACGACGGACGGTGTGCTCTCCCCGGACGGCGCCTGGATCTGGTGGTTCGACGACAAGGACGGCGACGAGTTCGGGGTATGGCGCCGCCAGCCCTTCGAGGGCGGTCCCGACGAGCCCGCGACCCCCGGCCTCGACCCCTCCTACCCGGCGGGCCTGGCCCTGGGCCGCGACGGGCGTACGGCGGTGGTGGGCCGTTCCACCGACGAGGAGGGGACGAGCATCCATCTGGCGCGGGTGGGCGAGGACCCGGTGCTGATCTACCGCCACCGCGAGTCGGCGGGCGTCGGCGATCTCGCGCACGATGGCTCGCTGATCGCCATCGAGCACACCGAGCACGGCGACGCGATGCACTCCGCGCTGCGCGTGGTGCGCCCCGACGGCACCAAGGTCGCCGAGCTGGACGACACCGAGGGCGGCACCATCGAGCTGGGCCTGGAGGTGCTGGGCTTCGCCCCGGTGGACGGCGATCCCCGGCTGCTCATCGGGCATCAGCGCCGGGGCCGCTGGGAGCCGCTGGTGTGGGACGTGGTGACGGGCGAGGAGACCGATCTCTCCCTGGAGCTGCCGGGCGACGTCGGCGCGGAGTGGTACCCGGACGGCACGGGCCTGCTGATCGTGCACAGCTTCGAGGCCCGCAGCGAGCTGTTCCGCTACGACCTGGCGTCGGCCGCGCTGGAGCGGGTACCGACCCCGCCGGGCACGGTGTCGGGGGCGACGGCCCGCCCCGACGGCTCGGTGGAGTACCTGTGGTCGTCGGCCGCCCAGCCGCCGGCGGTGCGCTCCACGACCGGCGGGGTGGTCCTGGACCCGCCCGGGATGAAGTCGCCGGGTTCGGTGCCGGTGGAGGATGTGTGGGTGGAGGGCCCCGGGGGCCGGATCCACGCGCTGGTGCAGAAGCCGTCGGGGGCGAGCGGCCCGCTGCCCACGGTCTTCGAGATCCACGGCGGCCCGACCTGGCACGACAGCGACGCCTTCGCGGCGGGCCCGGCGGCCTGGCTGGACCACGGCTACGCGGTGATCCGGGTCAACTACCGGGGCTCCACGGGCTACGGCCGTGCCTGGACGGACGCCCTGAAGCACCGGGTGGGCCTGATCGAGCTGGAGGACATCGAAGCCGTGCGGGAATGGGCCGTGACCTCCGGTCTGGCCGACCCGACCCGGCTGATCCTCACCGGCGGCTCGTGGGGCGGCTATCTCACCCTGCTCGGCCTGGGCACCCAGCCGCAGGCCTGGACGCTGGGGATCGCGGCGGTCCCGGTCGCGGACTACGTCACGGCGTACTACGACGAGATGGAAGCCCTCAAGGCCATGGACCGCACGCTGCTGGGCGGCACTCCCGAGGAGGTCCCGGACCGCTTCGAGGCGTCCTCCCCGCTCACCTACGTGGAGGAGGTCAAGGCCCCGGTCTACATCTCGGCGGGGGTCAACGACCCACGCTGCCCGATCCGCCAGATCGACAACTACGTCAAGCGCCTGGAGGCCAGGGGCGCCACCCACGAGGTCTACCGCTACGACGCGGGCCACGGCTCGCTGGTGGTGGACGAGCGCATCAAGCAGGTCCGCCTGGAGCTGGACTTCGTCCGCCGCCACCTGGAGGGGGTACCGGACGCGGTGACGGTCGGCTGACGCCGGGGCGAGGGGCCTCCGGCCACTCGCAAAGGGCCTCCCTGGGGGGCCTCCCTGCGGGTCGGCCGCCCGGGGATGGCGGGGGGTTTCGCGGGGCGGTTCGTCGCGGGGGCTCGGAGGGGTCGGCTCGGTCGGGGGCTTCGCGGGTTCGCTCGGTGCGGACCCCGAGGGGCGGCTGGGTCCGAGGGGCGGCGATGGCCCTGCGGGTCGGCCCGGCACGGAAGGGGCGGCAGGGCCGTGCGGCGGTGGGCCCTGCGGGCGGGTTCGGCTCCGGACTGGTCGGCTCGGTGCGGGGCCCGGAAGGGCCCGCCTTGCCCGGGGGATGGTGGGCTTCGCGGGTCGGCTCGGTCCGGAAGGTGGCGGGGACTTCGCGGGCTGGGCTGGTCTGGTGCCGGGTGCGGCGGGCGCGGCTCGGTCCAGGGGCCGGTGGACCCTGCGGGTCGATTCGTTCCGGGGCGCCCGACGGGCCGGCTCGCTTCGGGGGCGGTGGGTGCAGGCGGGGCAGGCGTACCACCGTCACCCCGTTCTCAGGTCGGCGCGGTTCGCGACGGGCGGGGGTTGCGGGGTCTGGGCCTGTCTGGCCTCGGAAGGGGCGGCTCGGATCTGGGGCCCGGGGGAAGGCGGCTCGGTGCGGGGGCGGTGGTGGTCCTTGCGGGTCGGCTCGGCCTCGGAAGGGGCGGCTCGGATCTGGGGCTGGGGGAAGGCGGCTCGGTGCGGGGGCGGTGGTGGTCCTTGCGGGTCGGCTCGGCCCCGGAAGGGGCGGTCGGTGCGGGGCCCCGAGGGGTCGGCTCGGGCTGAGGGGCGGCGCTGGGCCTGCGGGTCGGCTCGGGCCGAGGGGCGGTGGGGTGTCTGAGGGCGGGCTCCTGATCACGGCCCCCGAGGGGTCGCCACGTCCCTAGGCCGACCCTGGGCCTCCGGGGCCCCT
>NZ_JBHYUG010000154.1:0-4730 GCF_042749375.1 Streptomyces sp. NPDC059477
GCGCCCCGGCGCCTTCTCTCGCGCGCCGCCTCTGCGTCGCCCCCTGCCCGACGCCCCGCGGGGCCGACGGCCCCGCCCGCGGGGCCCCCCGCCGCGGCAGGGCTGGTGGTCGCCGTGGCTGGCGGGTCGTCGTTGTTGTCGCTGCTACAGCTGGCGGTGAGGGCAGCGAGGGCGAGTAAGGCGGCGGCGAGGGTGGTTCTGTTGCGCATGGTCTCCCCAAGGACTCTGGTGCTGAGGGGGCATCATGGCGCGGCGTGTACGACGGGTGCGCGTGGTGTGGCTGTTCTGTGACGTGTGACCGCTGCCCGGTCGCCCGTGCGCGTGTGTGGTGGAGCATCTCGGCGCCCCTCGGCGGGGTCCGGGTGCGGGCGGGCCGCGGTAGTGGTGGTCAGCCGGTGCCTGGGACCAGGATCGCGATGATCGCGCTGGTGCGTAGTGCGACCTCGCCGCCGCCGGGCAGGCTGAACCGGGTCCATTCCCGGCCTGGTCCGGGGTCGAGCCGGCTCACGTGGCCGCGCAGGTCGAGATCGCCGCTGATGACCTCGATGTCGTGGGTCTGGCTCCCGACCGCGTAGCGGATGGTCATCGGGCGGGTGTGGCCCGGGGCTTCGTTGCTCATATCTGTCTAACGCGCTGGGACCGGCGGGAGTTGCTCCCGCTGCCCGGAAGCTGCCCGCGCGGGCGTTGGGGCGCCGGGGGCGGGGTGTGCGGCCCGCCGGGCAGCGGGGGTTCAGGGGGGGGGGGGTCGGGTGCAGGGCTTGAAGTCGGGGTGGCGTCCGCCGCGGTCGGCACGGTCGGCTCCGTTCTTCCAGGTGTCGAGTTCTGCCTGGGCGAGGGGGCCGAGGTGGTAGAGGCGGGGGCCGGTGCCGGGGATGTGGGTGATCTTGCCCCGGTGGGCCCACTGGCGGATGGTGCCGGGTTTGACGCCGAGGTGGGCTGCTGCTTCGGCGGCGGTGAGGAGGGTTCCGGGCCGGATCCGGTCGGGTGGGGGGTTGGGGAATTTGGGGCCGGTGGGGGGCACGGTCACCTCCCGCGAGCATGGGGAAGGCCCCGGGAGCGGTGGGTGCTCACGGGGCCTTCGTGGTTTTTGGGCAGGGCGTAGCTGCTGCTTCGACGTTACAGCGTTGCCGGGGGGCTTGTCGATGTTGGTCGGGCCTGGTGGCGGCCGTTGCCCGTCCTGCCCGGTGTGGTCAGCCGGTGGCGGGGCGGTGGATGACGATGGCGGTGGAGTCGTCGCGGTAGCCGGCCTCGTCCGGCTGGGCGGCAGCAACGAGTGCGTCGGCGAGGGCCTGCGGATCGTGGGCGTGCTCGCGCACCAGGTCCACCAGCACGTCGTGCGGGGTCTGGTCGTGCACGCCGTCGCTGGTGAGGATGACGAGCGGGTCGGTGACCTCGATCTCGCTGACGGTGGCGATGGTGGCGGTGGCGAGGGAGACACGGATCCAGGCGCCGTACGCCTGGGTGACGTCGACCGGCGGCCCGAACTGCTCCACCCACCGGGCCATGGTCTGGTCGGTGGTGTGCAGGGCGAGTTGCTCCCCGTTCCAGCTGTAGGCGCGGCAGTCGCCGACCCACGCGACGCGGATGCCGTCTCCGTAGGTGCGCGCGACGACGCCGACGGCGTTGGCCTCGTCGCCGTCCGGGCCGGGGTCGGCGACGAGAAGGCCGGCACCGAGGATGCCCTGGACGGCGCCGCGGTGGGCGGCGTAGCGGGCGGCCACCTCGGCGAGGAGCGGCGCGGTGCGGCTGGTGTGGGGGCCGTGGCCTATGCCGTCGATCACGGCGGCCCCCACGGATCCGTCGGCCATCGTGTAGACCGTGGCCGAGTCGGCGTTGTCCTTGGCGGTCCCTTCGCGGGTGGCGTGGCCGGTACGGATTGCCTGGGTCATGCGGGTGGTTCCCTTCGCCGGTGGTCGGGGGTGTGGGGGGTCTCAGTGGCGGTGCGGGTTGAGGCGCCGCAGCCGCTCGGGGAAGGTCGGGTCCGCCTCGGGGCGGCTGTGTGTGCCGGTGTCCGGGTCCAGATAGCCCCAGGTGCCGCGCTCGCCGGGCCCGCACACCATGAGGGTCATCGTGTCGCCGGGAGCGGCGTGGAGGCCGGTGACCTCGTGATAGGTCGCGCGGTCGATGGGGTTGGCGCCGCCGGCGAGGTGCTGGACCTCGGCGGTGTCGATGCGGTCGGTGCGGGCCTCGTAGCGGGTCTCGGTGTATCCGCCGGTGAGGATGCGGGCGGTGAAGTCCCAGGGGTGTGAATGGGGGCGCGGCGCGGCGTCGCGCAGGTCGGGCAGGAACCACAGGTTGATCTTCACGGTGCGCTCCAGGTGGTCTTCCTGGAGCACGAGTTCGGCCTTGGCGAGGTCTCCGTCCCGCTCGGGCACGAGCCACCAGCCGGACGCTGCGGTGAACCGGTTCCAGGTGAGCGGTGCGAGGTCGGGCAGGTGGGTGGCGATGGCCTCGGCGGCGACGGCGTACTGCGCCTCGGTGAGCGTCAGCCCGGGGGCGATACGGGTGGGGTCCATCGGGTCCTCCTGTCAGGCGTTGTCGGCGGGGACGATGATGTCGAGGTAGGCGCGGGTGCCGTCGCTGTCGCGGGTGGGCCGGTAGGAGGCGGGCCCGCACTGCGCGGCGGCCTGGAGCGCGGCGACCAGCTGGCGTACGGCGGTGTCGTCGCCGATGAGGCGGACCTGGACCGGGGACGGGCCGCTGGAGCCGGTGGGGGCGTGGCCGGTGGGTAAGGCGTCGTGTCGGGCGGGGCGGCTGGAAGCGCGCCGTGCGGGGTGTCGTGGCATGGGGGTGAGTGTTCCTCCGGGGCGGGGCCGATTCCTGGTGATCGGCTGAAGTGTCAACTTTTTGTCAGCTCTTGGCGGGTGGTCTGGTCCTGGTGGGCGCGCACCACGGTGGCGGCGTGGTCGGTGTAGGCGTCGGGTGTGAGGTGGTGGCCGCAGGCGTGGCAGGTGACGCCCCATTGGCCGTCGGTGGCGAGCAGGGCGCGGGCGTCGCAGCGGGGGCACGGCGCGGGCACGGGGTGGTCGTGGGGGACGGTGTGGGTGAGGTCGCGTACCCGGTGGATCAGGCGGGCGAGGTCGTGGTGGAGGTCCCCGATCCAGGTGTGGGTGGCGGCGTGGGGGAGGTAGGCGGTGAGCCATGCGCACCAGCCGGCCACGGTGCCGCCCTGGCGGGGTACGGCCTGTTCGCACGGCTGGGTGTGGATGGTGCCGTGGTGGTCGCGTGTGACGGCGGTGTAGCGGTAGGCAATGAATCCGGCCCAGCCGCTGAGGCGGGCGAGGATGGGCATGTCGCCGTCGTCGTCGGGGCCTTGCGGGTCCACGTGGCCGGGGCCGAGGAGGTTGAGGACGCGCAGGTCGACGGGGACGGGTGCGGTGGCGCGGCCGGTGCCGCCGAGGCGGCCCTGGGCGGGAGCGCCGCCAGCGGCTATGAACTCGTCCGCCAGGAGCTGCACCAGGCGCGGGAGTTCGGCGAGCCAGCCGCGGAGTTCGGCAAGGTGTGCGGGGCAGGCGTGGAGGCCCGGGTCGGCGTCGCGGTGGCAGACGGCGCACATGCTCACGGTGAGGTCTCCGGGGTGGCGGGCTGCTGTGCTTCGTCGGCTTCGGTGGCGAGGTCTTCCAGATACTCGGCGGCCCGCACGACGGGGTAGGGACCGCCCATCGAGTGGAGTGTCATGGCGCACCAGCGGATCAGGGCGGCCCGGTTCTGTACGGGGGTGGTGTCCGTTTCTGCTGTGGCCGCGAGGTCGTGGAGGTGGTCGGCGGCGTCCTGGACGTCGGGATCATCGTCGGTGGCGCGGGTCCGGTCGGCGCACCAGCGGATCACGGCTGCGTTGTCAGGGCAGTTGCGGGCGAGGGTCGCGGCGGCCTCGGCCTCGGTGACGGTGTCGCGTGGATCGGCACCCATGATGCGGTCGATGACGGTGAGGGTGTCGCGGGCCTGCTCGATGGCGTGCACGCGGACGGAGGTGCTGATGGTCAGCTCGCACAGGCGCCGGATCTCGGCGAGTGCGGTGGTGGCACCGTCGGGGGCCCATTCGAGGCGGGCGTGGTGGTAGCCGGTGAGCAGTTCGTCCAGGGACGGGGCGGCGGAGGCGAGTCCGTACTCGGGGTCATCGACCACGAACGCGCGGCCGGAGGGGAGGACGGCGCCGCCGAGGGTCTCGCCGGTGCCGAGGTGGAGCCTGAACCCGCGGGTGCGGCATGCGGGCCCGGTCATCGTGCGTTCCGGGTGATCTGGTGGCGGGTGTTGGTCTGGGCGAGGTAGACGGTGCCGATGAAGCGGTCGGCGGCGGCCGTGCCTTCGTGGTGGCGGATCTGGGCGATGATGCCGCCGACGATGTCGGCGAACCCGCAGCGCGGGATGAGGACGTTGATGTGGTCGGGCAGTGCGCCGGGCTGGCAGGGGGTGCCGGTGAGGTCGCTGTCGACGGCCGGGTCGCCGTGGGCGCAGCGTGTGTCGCTGAGGGTGAAGGCGGCGCTGGACACGGCGTAGTGGATGTCGTCGTGGTGGTGGTGCTGGGCGTCCATGGTGATCGTTCTTTCCGGCCGGTGTGACCCGGCCATGGCTACCGGATAGTAATGACAGGCGTCCCAGCTCGTACGCGCGTGCGCCTGCGTTCCGCGCGCGCGCTCGCCAGGGCGCGCGGGGGGGGGTATGGGTGTGTGTGGGGGGGGGGGGGGGTCTCGTGGTTGTTGTTGGGTGCTTGGGGGTGTGGGGGGGGTGTG
>NZ_JBHYUG010000154.1:4740-8570 GCF_042749375.1 Streptomyces sp. NPDC059477
CTCCCGCCCCCGCCCCCCCCCCCCCGCCCCCACACCTGCGAGGCGTCAGCTGGTGCTTCTCTTCCTCTTCGTGGGGGGGGTGGGTGGTGGGGAGCGCGTCGAGCTGGTGGCGGAAGTCGGCGAGTGTGCGGCGGTGTTCGCGGTGTGCGTCGCGGGTGTCGATGATGCGGGTGGTGAGCTGGTAGAGGCCGATGGCCAGGGTGACGACGAGGGCGAGGCTGATGACGGCGGCGAGGCCGCCGAGGGCGGCGACGGTGGCGGTCTGGGTGGGGGTCATCGGGCGGCCCGTCCCTTGCGTCGGTCGCGGATGTCGCGGGCGGCCTCGCGGCCGGGGAGGACGGTGAGGACGGTCATGGCGGCGGCCCAGGCCCAGTCGCCGCGGTGGACGGCGAGGATGGCGGAGACGGTGAGGGCGAGGGTGAGGACGGTGGGGAAGACGATGGCGCGGAGGGAGGGTCTGGCCGGCATGCGGTGGCGGGCCTTTCGGGTGTCGGGGGTGATGCGGTAGCCGCTGCTGGCCAGGTAGAACTCGATGGTCTCGGCGGCGTCGGCGGTGTCGGGGCGCTGGGTGGGGTCGGCGGTGAGCCACCAGCTGTCCAGGGCGGCGGCGATGGTCTGCTGGGGGCCGGCGGGGTGGGTGGGCGGGTTGGTCATCGCTGCCACCTGACGGGGCGTACGCCGGTGTGGGTGTGGCTGGTGGTGCGGGTGGCGCGGGCGCGCCTGGCGGCGGGGCAGGTGCGGCTGGCGAGGTGCGGGCGGCGGAGGACTTCGCGTTGTTCGAGGGCGGGGCGCGCGTTGGTGAGCTGGCGGGCCCAGTAGGTGCCGTTGGTGTCGACGCGTATGGCCTGGTTGCCGGTGGGGTCGGGGTCGGGTTCGACGGCGATCGGCTTGCGGTTGGCGTCGGTGAGGCACCACAGGATGCGGGCGTGGCAGTCGGGGCAGGTGCCGTAGCCGTTGGTGGCGGGCGGGCGGGGTGTCGGGTACATGGCATCGGGTCCGTTCGGGTCAGGCGGTGGGTCGGCAGGTGGGGCAGAGTCCGGTGGGGAGGTGGGTGCGGCTGGGTTTCTGGCAGTCGGCGCATTCGTGCCAGGCCGGGCCGGTCCCGGCTGGCGGCAGGTGCACGGTGGCCAGTTCGGCGCAGGCTTTGCAGGGCTGGCCGGTGTGGGCGAGGAATCCCCAGTGGCAGCCGGTCATCTGGCAGCGGGACCGGGCGGGGAGGACGGCGCCGAGGAGCCAGCGGCCGGGGTCGCGGATGGTCTCGGCTGGTGTCCAGCGGCGCATGCGGGCGATCTGGTCGCGGATGTCCTCGGGCCAGGTCCCGGCGTCGAGCTGGGCGCCGATCTCGCGTCCGATCCGGCGGGCCACGAACGGCCGTACGCCGGGCAGGAGGTCGTGGACGGGTTCCAGGATCTGCCAGATGCGGGGGCTGAGGGTGAGCTGGGGTCCGGTGTACGCGGGCTGGGCGCCAGGCCCGGCCGGGCCCCGCAGCGCGGCCGGGACGACCGGGTCCACCATGCCGTCCCCCGGAGTGCTACCGACGGTATCCACAGGGTCGGTCCGGTAACTACCGGTGTCTCGCCTGCGGCGGAAGGAACCACCGGCCGGTCGGTTCCTTCGGAGGTCGTTCAGTTCATGGTCTTCCTTATACGCGGGGGATCCGTCACCAAGATCGGGACCCGATCCGTCACAGGGATCAGGAGCCGGGTCCGGCTCGGCGGCGGGGCGTACGGGGTCGTCGTGCACGGTGATCAGGTGGCGGCCCCGGTACCCGGCGCGCTTGTCCAGGGTGATCCAGCCGAGCGTGTCCAGCTCGGTCAGGAGCCTGGTCACCACGGCCTCGGCCAGCGGCTGCCCGGCGAGGCGCCCGCCGTGGTGGCGCAGCAGCTGGGCGAGTTCGGCGAGGGTGGGCTGGTGGCGGCGGACGATGACGGCGTGGCGCAGTCCGAGGTAGAGGCGGTGCAGGACGGGGCGCAGGCTGTCGGCGGCCCGGACCGGCCCGGACACGTACGCCTCGCCCGCATCGAGGTCGCGGCACCAGCGTTCGGCGGTCTGGCCGGTGCCGGTCACCTTGTGGGTCTGCCGCTTCGTGAACAGCTCCCGCACGCCGTCGGGGGGCGCCCCCCGGCCCCCAAGGCGCGCCCCGCGCTCCGGCGGGGACGTCGGCCACCCGAGGTAGGCGGGGATCTTGACCAAGGTAGCTGTGGGCCCCCGACGCCATCCGGCTGCGCGCGGCGCTGTACCAGGCGCCGAAGCCCGCCCGGGGGGCCCCCCCCCGCCCCCCCGGCCGCGCCGAGCGCTCGGCCGTCGACTTCGACCAGCCGAGGTAGGCGGCGATCTTCTCCATGGACGCTGTGGCCCGCCGACGGTGCGAGAGCGCCTTGACCTTGCCGTAGAAGTTGGTGTCTCCCGGCGCGTACGCCTCGGCGTCGGTGACGACGCGCAGCGGGTAGCGGACCCACTGCCCGCGCGCAGCACCACCGGCCCCGCCGCTGCTGCGGCGGGGCTCGGCGGCGGGCGCGGACAATGCAGCCATGGATCAGCCCGTGAGCTTCCGGGCGTGGGCAGCGATGCGCTCGGCAGTGATCCGGCGGACTTCGTCGGCGTCTCGCCAGTACTCCGGGTCCTCAGGGTCGGAGCATTCGGCGCGTTCCTGTGTCGTCGGCACGTCCCGGTACGGCGGCGGCCACGCGTCGGCGGCCGGCTCCTCGGCCGGGACATACCCTATGGCCTTGGGCAGGATGTACACGGGGTGCAGGTGGTTGCTCAGAACGCCCGGGACCTCGGACAGTTCCCCGGCAGCGAGCATCTTCCGCGTGGCCTCCAGGACGCTGTTGCGGGAGGCGCTGGTGCGCTTCATCAACCAGGTGCTGCCAGCGACCGCCCACAGCTCCGGGCCAGTAGCCGCTTCGGCTATGGCGAGCATCACCAGCCGCGCCACGCCCTTGGACTGCGAGTGCTCCCACACCCAGTCACGTGCTTCGTCGCTCATGTGCTGTTCTCCTTCAGGTCGTTCTGATGTGAGGTGCCATCACACCGGTCGAACCAGTGCCTGAAAACCGGGGCCCCGGACGGGAAGGGCATGTCAGGCGGGTGGGTCGTCGGGCAGCGGCGCCAACTGCCCTGCGGGCAGGTCACCCACCGGACGCAAGACGGGCGGGCCTCGTACGGGGCCCGGCCTGGGGGATGGTGAGGGTCAGCGGGCGGACGATGTCCTTGGGCTGCCAGGTGTGGATGTCCGGGCGGGAGACGAGTCCGGCGTGCTCCAGCTGCGTCAGGCTCTGCCGGACGATCCTCGGGCTCATGCCGAGCTGGGCGGCCAGCCGTCCGGTGTCCGGGACGTCGGGGGCCATGTGGCCGGTGGGACCGGCGAGGTGGGCCAGGCCCCACCCGAGGAGCCGGGCGTTGGGGTGCGGGAGCGCGGTGGCGATCAGGGCCTGTTCCCACCGCTGCCGGTCGTACCCCGGCATCGGGGTGGCGGCCGGCGGCGCGGTCCGGCTCGCGGCGATGTCACGCGGAGTCGGGATGGTCGTGGTCATGGAGTGGAGTCCTCACGATCGGTGCGGGAGCCCGGACAGGCCCGGGCGTGGGTCTGGCTGATGTGGGCGGTGAACTGGGCGACCTCGGGGGCGCCGAGTGCCTCGTACACACAGCCGTGGCGGCAGGTGAACCGGGCCTCGGGCGGGCGTCTCCAGCCGGAGCCGGGCCGCCAGTCCCCCAGGCCGATCCAGAGACCGAACAGCCCGGCAGGCGGCCAGGCGGGGGTGGGGGGGGGCGCCCCCCCCGGGGGGGGGGGGGCGGGCCCCGCCCCCCCCCACCCCCCCCCCACCCCC
>NZ_JBHYUG010000154.1:8580-10130 GCF_042749375.1 Streptomyces sp. NPDC059477
GCCCAGCCAGACCCCGAACCGCGCGGCCGGGGCCCCGGGGGGGGGGGCCCGTCCGCCCCCGGGGGGGGCGGGGGCGGCCGGCCCGGCCATCACACGCCGCCCGCAGCCGCGGCCGGGGGCGTGGTGGTGACGGCGCGGTGCGGCAGGGGGTGCAGCACCATGCCGGTCACGGCGAACGGCACCCCGCGCTCGATGTCCCCGGCGGCCAGGGCGCGGCCGTAGTGACCGGCGAGGACGGCGAGCGCCTGGTGCACCAGGTCCTCAGGCGTCCGGCCGGTCTGACGCAGGACCGCCAGGTCGCGGCGCGCGGCCGGCGACCGGCTCAGGTCCACACCGGCCAGCGGATCGGCCACCCTGCGCGGCAGACCGGCCCCCCGCCCACCGCCAGCCTTCTCACCCGCGCTGACCTGCGGCGCAGTTTCCCCCACCGGCCGATCGGCCGCCGCAGTCGCGGGATCGGCCGCCGGTTGCCTGCCCGGGACCGGGAGGCCGAGGACCTCCAGGTCCCGGGTCACCGTGTCCCTGGAGATCTCCAGTTGCTCGGCCATCTGCCGCAGGCTCAGAGCCGGGTCGGCCACCCGGAGTTCGGCCACCCGCTGGCGGCGCTGCGCGCGCGCCGACGCAGGAGTCACCGGCCACCGCCCTCAGCCGCGGCCTCGGTCTCGGGCGCGTCGTACGGCTCGTCCGGCTCGCCGGGCTCGTCCTGGAAGGGGCCGGGCCCCTCGTCGTCCCGGTCGTCCTGGTCGCCGTCGTGGGGGTGTTCCAGGGGGCGGCGGGCGTTCCACGCGGCGAGCGCGACGTACCGGCGGGCCGTATCCATCCACGTCTGCGTGCCGCGGTGGTCTGCCCGCGTGTGCGCGCCGACGGCGAGGCCGAGGACGTTGTGGGCGCTGCGGGTGTGCTCGTGCAGCTGCGGCAGCGGGGCGGGCAGGTCCCGCGGGTGCGGGGTGTACGTCCACGCCTCGATCCGGTGCTGCGTACGGCTGGTGTCGTGCCGGCGGTGGAAGTCGCGCAGCTGGACCGCGTGCGCGAGGCCGCACGCCGGGACGTGACCGAACGCCTGCTCCTTGGGCCCGGCGTCGATGTACACGGTGTCCGGAGTGCAGTAGTGGTCCTCGCCCTCGGCGTGCGGGCAGACGGCCCCGCTTGCGGTCGGCTCGCTGACGTGCTGCTCGACCATCGCGAAGCGCACCACGCGGTACGCCGTCGCCCGGCCGCAGCCCTGCACCCAGCACCGCCGGTACTGCGCGTACGCCTGGTAGGAGCATTCGTCGCAGACGCAGCCGCCCCCGCAGTTGCAGCCGAGGGGGTCGCCGTCCTCGTCCTCGCCGGCGCAGCCGCAGTACTCGTCCGGGTCCTCGCCGTCGTGATTGCCGGGCAGCAGGGTGTCGGGGGCCCAGGCCCGCATGAGGATGCGGGCGGCGGCGTCGATCTCCGCCGTGGTGGGCTGCTCGGTGGTGGTCGTCGGTCGCTGGTCGCGACGGTAATTGTTGCGAGGGGGGGTGGTTCCCCCGCCGGGGGGCCGCGGGGGGGCCAGGGCGCCCCCCCGG
>NZ_JBHYUG010000154.1:10140-10406 GCF_042749375.1 Streptomyces sp. NPDC059477
TTGCGTGCGGCGGCTGAGAACTCCGCCGTGGTGGTCTCATGGGTGTTGGTCGTCGGTCGCTGGTCGCGACTCATATCGTTCCTTCGCAGGTTGGTGCCCGGCCGGGCGGACGGACGGTGCCCTCGGCCGCCCGGCCGGAGATCAAGAA
The DNA here is from genome assembly GCF_042749375.1 of Streptomyces sp. NPDC059477. Lineage (NCBI taxonomy): Bacteria > Bacillati > Actinomycetota > Actinomycetes > Kitasatosporales > Streptomycetaceae > Streptomyces > Streptomyces sp. NPDC059477. The sequence continues at coordinate 10,289 of NZ_JBHYUG010000154.1, forward strand.
GTGGTGGGGTTGTGGGGAGTGGTGGTCCGGTCGCCGCCGCCGCCCCGGCGGGGGGGGGGGGTGTGGGGGGGGGTGTGGTGGTTTCCCACGCCCCCCAGGGGCGGCGCCCCGCCCCGGG
>NZ_JBHYUG010000155.1:0-9799 GCF_042749375.1 Streptomyces sp. NPDC059477
GGGGCGGGCGGGCGGGCCCGCCGCGCCGCCCCCCCCCCCCGCGCGCGCGGCTCGCCCCCCACGGGCGGGGTCAGGGGAAGCTGGTCACCTTCGAGGGGATCGTGCTGGTGCCGGAGGTGGGTGAACCGGTGTCGTTGATGACATGGGCGTACTGGCCCATGCCGCCGAGCGAGATCACCATCAGATGGTTCATCCGGACCCCGGGTTTCACCGGGACCTGGAAGCCGTGGCGCTGGACGATGCTCGGATCGGAGGTGTAGTTGGAGTAACTGCCCAGCGCCCACGCCTGATGGGTGTTCACGGTGTCGGCGACCTTGTAGGCGGCGTAGCCGACGATGCCGTCGTGGGTGATGGCGGCGGCGTTCGGGGCGTCGTACGCCTTCTCGTTCTGGAAGAAGATCGTCCGGCCGCGTTCGCCGCTCCAGTACACGTCGTACTTGTTGAAGTGCTCGACGAACAGGCCGGTGGCGAGGACGTCGTCGCCGTTGACGCGCAGGCCGTAGTCGGCGCGGTTGGTCTCCCAGCCGACGCCCTCGCCGTGGTCCGCGCGCCAGATCCAGGTGTGGTCGATGAGCACGTCGTCGCTGTTGATCACCATGGAGTCGGTGGCGAGGCCCGGTCCGGCGCCGCCGACGCGGATGAAGACGTCCTGGATGGTGGTGGGGTTGGCGGCGTGGTCGGCGGACGAGTCCGGGGCACCGACCCGCAGCAGGGTGTCGGACCTGACCGGCCCGGCGTCGATCAGGAACCCGGCGAGCCGCACCCCGTCGACGTCGGCGACATGCATGGCGTCGATGCCGTTGTCCGGGATGAACGTGGCCAGACCGAGGCCGAGCACCACGGTGTCGGGACGGTTGACCTGGATCGTCTGGTCCAGGTGATAGACGCCCGGCGTGATGAGCAGGTGGAGGCCCTGGGCGAGGGCGGCGTTGATAGTGGCGGCGGTGGCACCGGGCTTGACCACGTAGAACTGGTCCAGCGGCAGGGACGTACCGCCCGCGTTGGCCGGCCACGACACCCCACGGGAGTCCGTCCGCTTGGCGGGCACGAAGACCTTGTACTCGGAGCCGTCCAGGTACAGGAAGGGCTTCTCGCGGGAGATCGGCGTGGTGTCCATGGTGGTGTACGGGCCGGTGTCGAAGTTGGTCGCGGGCGCGCCCTGGACACCGGTGAAGGTGTGGTTCCACACGCCGTTGAGCCAGCCGCCGACGGAGCTGTCCCGGGTGTACCACTGCTGCTGGGAGTACGGGCTCACCGTGCCGTCGATCTTCGAGTCGGCGATATAGCCGCCGGAGGCCCAGCCGTAGCCGTTCGGGGCGAGGTTGAGGCCGCCCTTGACGTGCATCCGGCGGAACGGCGCGGCCTGGGCGACGGCCCAGCGGTCGGTGCCGTTGACGGGGGTGAGGGCGAGGTTCTCGGCGGAGCGCCAGAAGTTCTGCGTGGCGTTGCCGTTGAACCAGCCCGCGTCGACCGTGATGTCCCCGTTGATCTGGGTGTCGTCGGGGTTGAGACCGAGGCCGGAGACGGAGGTGTAGAAGCCGAGTTGGGCGTTGAGGCCGTTGTAGGTGCCCGGCTTGAGCAGGAACTGGTAGCGGCCGGAGCCGAACTGATCGGACTCCTGCTGGGTGAAGACCTCGTCGAACCTCTGCTGGAGGTTCGGGGTGGACGGGTCGACGACGATGACATTGGGGCCCAGGTCGCCGCCGCCCTCGATGGGCCCGGTGCCGTCCGTGGTGGTGTGCACGGCGACGTCCCAGAGGGAGTAGCCCCAGCCGGTGGCGCGGGCGGTGCCGTGCACCCGGAGGTAGCGGCCCGATCCGGTGACGTCGTAGGAGACCTGACCGCCCGTGGCGCCGGTGACGGTGCGCAGGGTGGTCCAGTTCTGTCCGTCGGCGGAGGTCTGGAGGGTGAAGTCCCGGGCGTACGCGGTCTCCCAGTGCAGGTCGACCCGGCACAGGTCCTTGACCGACCCGAGGTCGACCTGGACCCACTGCGGGTCGGCGAACTGGCTGGACCAGCGGGTACCGGCGTCCCCGTCGAACGCGGCGGACGCGGGCGTGCCCGCGTGCTCGACGGAGGACGCGGAGGCGGGCTTGCCGCGCGCGGCGTCGGCCGGGTCACAGGCGACGGCCGCCTCGGCCGCGACGGCGGCTCGCGCGGGCAGGGTGACGAGCGCCGCCGTGGCGGCGAGTGCGGCACCCAGGCATCTGAGTCTCGTGAGTCTCATGCGGCTCCTCTGCGGTGATGTGCAGGGGTGTGCGGGAGTGCGGAATGCGGGTGTGCAGTGTGCGGAATGCGGGTGTGGCGGGGTGCGGGTGTGGCGGAATGCGGGTGTGGCGGGGTACGGATGTGCGGTGCGGCTCACCGGGTGGTACGGCCTGCGGCATTGCTGCGGCTGCGCGACGAGCGTCGGGCGCGCGCCGGTGTCGGTACCCACGGCGCACCTCACGGCGGGCTCCGGCGTTCCGGCCCGGTCCGGACACCTCACCCGTGCGGTGCTTAGTTCATGACATGATTTAAGTGATGATGCAACCGTCGGGCAAGCCCCTGGCGCGGATTTGCCGCACTACGGTTCCTCTCCCGCCCGCACGCCCCCGCGCGCATCCGCCGTACGCCCCTCGCACCTCCCGTGCTCCGACGCGCGAGGGACGGGGCCGGAGTACATGGAGCCGGGGCCGTGCGGCTGCCTACCCTGAGGCTCAGGGAGCCGAGCGCTCAGGGAGCCGAGCGGAGGGGGCCGGGGGATCGTGAGCGGGGGTGAGCGGGTGGCGGCGGTGGTGGAGCGGCTGACCGGACAGAGCGTCGAGCGGGTGCGGGCGGTGTCGGGCGCGGTCACCGAAGCCGCCCTCGGCGACGGGCGGTTCGTGATGGCCAAGCGGAGCGAGGGGCCGGACGCGGTGCTCGCCGAGGCGGCCGGGCTGCGCTGGCTGGCGGACGCGGGGACCGTACGGGTGCCGCGCGTGCACGGCTGCGACGGGCAGTGGCTGGTGACCGACCGGGTGGCCACGGGCGTGCCCGACGCCGGGGCGGCCGTGCGGTTCGGGCGGGAGCTGGCGGGTCTGCACGGCGCGGGCGCGCCCGCGTTCGGGGCGCCGCCGCCGGGCGGGCCGCGAGCGGCGTACATCGGGCTGGCGCCCATGCGGAACAGTCCCGCCGACACCTGGCCCGGGTGGTACGCCGGGGAACGGGTGCTGCCGTATCTGCGCGACGCGGTCGACCAGGGCACGCTCACCGCCGGGGAGGGGCGGGAGGTCGAGCGGGCCTGCGCGCGGGTGCCGGAGCTGGCGGGACCGGCCGAGCCGCCCGCACGGCTGCACGGCGATCTATGGAACGGCAATGTGCTGTGGGGCGCCGACGGCCACGCGTGGGTGATCGACCCCGCCGCCCACGGCGGTCACCGGGAGACGGATCTGGCGATGCTGCGGCTGTTCGGCTGCCCGTACCTGGACGCCGTGCTGGACGGCTACCAGCAGGTGGCGCCGCTCGCCGACGGCTGGCAGGAGCGCGTACCGCTGCATCAGCTCTTCCCGCTGCTGGTCCATGTGGTGCTTTTCGGGCGGGCGTACGCCGGGCGGACACTGGCGGCGGCACGGGCGTGCCGGGGCGGCTGATCGCCGCGCCCCCCGATTGATCTCACTCCCCCCGTACGAGGTCTTCCGGCCCCGGCGCCGGTGCTGGAGGATCCTGCGTGACCGTCCGCGCGGTGGACGGGGTACCGGCGCCGTGCGGCCGAGGCGGGCTGCTGGGCCCGTCCGGGTGCGGACACGGCGGCGGGTGACGCATTCTTGCTGTGTCGCCTGCGCGGCGCAGGGACGAGGTAGGACCGGATGACTGGGAGCGCCGAGGACCCGCACGGGACGCCGGACCGGCTGGCCGCGCTGCTGACCGAGGTGGCGGCGGAGGCGGCGGGCGCGGTGGGCGCGCGGGTCGTGGGCCTGTATCTGCGCTCCGCCGACCGGGACATACTGCGGCTGGCGGCGCTGTCGGGTGTGCCGGGGCCGCTGTTCCGCCCCTGGTGGCAGGTGCACACCCATCGCCCGGTGCCGATCGCCGACACCTTCCGGCTGGGCGTCCAGGTCGTGCTGCCGAACGCGACGGAGACGATGCGCCGCTATCCGCAGTTCGCCGCCGCGCTGCCGTTCCCGTTCGGGGTGATCAGTGTGCCGGTGCCGGGGGCGGAGGAGGTCTGCGGCGCCCTGACGGCCCTGCTTCCGCCGATGTCCGACGCGACGGGACTGCTCGTCCCCCGGGACCGGCTGACCCGGCTGGCCGAGGAACTGGGCGAGCGGCTGCGCGGACTGGCCGGCGCCGGGACGGCCGTCGTCTGGGACGCCGAGCCGCTGTCCGCGCGGCCACCGACCCGGGGGCCCGCCGACGCGCGGACCGGCCGGTTCACCTGGGACCCGGAGTCGGGCGCCGTGACGGTGGACGACGGCGCACGCGCCCTGCTCGCGCTGCCGTCCGAGCCCCCGCCGGAGACGGAGGCGGCGCTCGTCTCGGCGTTCTCGGCGGCGGACGCGCGCCGGCTGGCCGCGCTGCTGCGGGACGCGGCGCAGGGCAAGCCGCCCGCCGACCCCCTGCCGATACGGCTCGCGGGTGGCCCCTTACGCCTGGTGGACCTCTGGCCGCCCGACGGCTCACGGCTCGTGCACGGCGTGGTCATCAACGCGGGCTCGGTGGCCGACCAGGCCGCCGACCGGCTCCCCCAGGGCGTCTTCTGCGTGGACCGGCAGGGCGTCATCGGCTACGTCAACCCGCGCGCCGAGCAACTCCTGGGCGTGGACCGCACCCGCCTCACCGGCCGCTGCCTGTGGGACGCGGTGCCCTGGCTCGCCGACCCGGCCTGCGAGGACCACCTCCGCGCGGCCCTGCTGTCACCGGACCCGGTGCATTTCCATGTGGAGCGGCCGGGCGGGGCGGGGGTGCACGAGGGGGACCGGCACCCGCCCACGCCTCATGGCCACGAAGGGGACCGGCACCGGTCCGCGCCCGACGGGTACGGGGGAAGGCGGCGCCCGTCCACACCGCACGCCGACGAGCGTGACCGACACCCATCCACACCGCACCACGACGAGCATGACCGGCACGCCTCGACACCTCACACCCCCGGGAGTGAGCCCGCCGCAGCCGACTCCCCCGCCGACGAGCACGAGCCGCACCCCTCCGCACTCCCCGCCCACGCGGGTGACCGCGCGGCAAGCGCCCCCCGCCGCTACGAGGGCGACCGGCTCGCCATCTCCGTCTACCCCGGGCCCGACCTGCTGACCTGCACCGTCGTGCCGTCGAACCGGGTCGCCGACAGCCCGGCCGGGCCGCCGGACGAGTCGTTCGCCGACCCGGTGGGCGTTCCCGTTCCGGGCGTCCCGCTGTACCGGCCGATCGTGCTGGCGATCGCGCTCACGGAGGCGGTGACCGCGCGGCAGGTGTCGGCGGTGGTGATGCAGGAGCTGCTGCCCGCGTTCGGCGGACGCCGACTGGCGATCTATCTGCTCCAGGACCGGCATCTGTTCCTGGCCTGGGAGGCGGGCTTCCCGGAGGGGTTCCTCGACCAGTTCGACGGGGTGGATCTCGATGAGCGGCTGCCCGGCGTCGAGACCCTCACCACGGGCAGGCCGATGTTCTTCGACTCGATGCCGGAACTCGCCGACGCGTATCCGGGCATACCGATCGACGCCACCGAGGGGGCCCGCGCGTTCCTGCCGCTGATCGCGTCGGGCCGCCGGGTCGGCTCCTGCATCCTCGGCTTCGACCGGGAGCGCCGGTTCAGCACCGAGGAACGGACCGTGCTCACCGCACTCGCGGGGCTGATCGCGCACGCGATGGAGAAGGCCCAGCGCTACGAGACCGAGGCCGCGCTCGCCCGGGGCCTCCAGCGCGCGCTGCTGCCCCGCCGGCTGCCCGCGCACCCCGCGGTGGAGACCGCGGGCCGCTATCTGCCGGGCACCCAGGGCATGGACGTGGGCGGCGACTGGTACGACGTGGTGGAGGCCGGTGACGGGGTGGCACTGGTGATCGGCGACGTCCAGGGGCACGGCGTGCAGGCGGCGGCCACGATGGGGCAGCTGCGCAGCGCGGTGCGGGCGTTCGCGCTGGACGACCGGCCGCCGGACGAGGTGCTGGGCGGCACCAATCGCCTGCTCATCGACCTGGACCCGGGCCAGTTCGCCAGCTGCTGCTACGTACGGCTCGATCCGGCCACCGGCCGGGCCCGGATCGCCAGCGCGGGCCATCCCCCGCCCCTGCTGCGCGCGCCGGACGGCCGGACCCACCGCCTGGACACGCCCGCCGGAGTGGTGCTCGGTGTGATCAAGGGCGCCCGCTATCCGGTGGCGGAGGTGTCGATGGAGCCGGGCGCGATCCTCGCCCTGTACACGGACGGGCTGGTGGAGCGGCCCGGCCTGGACATAGACGACGGCATCGGGGCGCTGCGGACGGCTCTCGCGCGCGGCGGAGCGCCCACGGCCCGGCCGGGCGCCCGCTGGCTGGCGGCGGTCGCCGACCGGCTCACCGCGGCGACCCGGCACACCGCCGACCGGCCCGACGACATCGCGCTGCTGCTCGCGGCCCGCCGCACGGACGACCGCGACACGGACGCCGCCCGGACCGACAGCCGCGGCACGGACACCCGCGCCACCGAGGATCGCCGCACCGACGACCGGCCCCGCACATGATCCCGCGCCCGCCCGAAAGCCCGAAGCCACACACGGCACCGGACACGGCACCGGCCCCAGCCCCGGACACAGCCGTGGACACAGCCGTGGACACAGCCGTGGACACAGCCGTGGGCCCCACCCCACCCACCACCGGAGCACGCACCCAACCGGTGACCCTGCGTGACATCTCTCGCCTCACGGGGCGAGGGAGTGTAAACAGGGCACATGGTCCGGCTCATGGGGTGGGCCGGGAAGACCCGGCAGCCCCGTCGCCTCGGTGCGGTGCACCCGCGGCGTGCGCCCGGCCACGTCCAAGAAGCCGGTGATCCACCCGTGGCCCGTACCCCGAAGTCCGCACCCCCGCGGCGGCCCGCCCCCGGGCAGCGACCGCGGCCCGGCCGGCTCGCGTCGCTGCGCTCGGCGCTGAGCGGACGCAGCGTCGCAGGCCAGGTGTTTCTCTTCCAGGTCGTGATAGTGGTGGTGCTGGTGGCGGCGGCCGTGGTGGCACTGCTGCTCCAGGGGCGGCACGACAGCGTCCACGAGGCCACCGACCGCTCGCTGGCCGTCGCCCAGACCTTCGCCAACGCGCCCGGCACCCGCCAGGCGCTGACCGCCCCGGACCCGACGGCGCTGCTCCAGCCGCGTGCGGAGGCGGCGCGCAAGGCCGCGAAGGTCGACTTCATCGTCGTCATGAACCGGGACGGCGTCCGCTACACGCATCCGATGCCCGACCGGATCGGGAAGCGGTTCGTGGGCTCCACCGCCCCCGCGCTCGCCGGGAACCCGGTGACCGAGGAGATCGACGGCACGATGGGACGGCTGGTGCAGGCGGTGGTGCCGATTCAGGAGACCGACGGCCGGGTGGTCGGGCTGGTGTCGGCGGGGATCACCGCCGAGCACATCGGCGGCGCCGCCAACGAGCAGCTGCCGCTGGTGCTGTTCGCCGCCGCCCTCGCGGTGGCGCTGGCGACCGGCGGGACCGCGCTGGTCAGCAGACGGCTGCTGTATCAGACGCACGGCCTGGGGCCGCGCGAGATGACCCGGATGTACGAGCATCACGACGCCGTGCTGCACGCGGTGCGCGAGGGCGTGACCATCGTCGGCGGCGAGGGCGAACTGCTGCTCGCCAACGACGAGGCGCACCGGCTGCTGGACCTGCCCGAGGACGCCGAGGGCCGCCATGTCAGCGCGCTGGGCCTGGCCCCCGACACCGCCGATCTGCTGGTGTCGGGCCGGGTCGCGACGGACGAGGTGCGGCTGGTCGGTGACCGGCTGCTGGCCATCAACCAGCGCCCCACCGACCTGCGCGGCGGCCCCGCCGGGAGCGTGGCCACCCTGCGGGACTCCACCGAGCTGCGCGCCCTGTCCGGCCGGGCCGAAGTGGCCCACGAGCGGCTGGACATGCTCTACGACGCGGGGGCGGCCATCGGCACCGGTCTGGACGTCAGCCGCACCGCCGAGGAACTGACGGAACTGGCGGTGCCCCGGTTCGCTGACTTCGTCTCCGTCGACCTGTTCGACGCGGTGCTCGGCGGTGAGCCGCCCGAGGCCGGCACCGAGCTGCGGCGGGCCGCGTTCAGCGGGGTGCGCGGGGACGCGCCGCTGTATCCGGTGGGCCGGAGCATCCGGTTCGTGCCGTCGTCGCCCCAGGCCAACGCGTTGACGACGGGTCAGGCCGTGCTGGAGCCCAGGCTGCGGGACGCGCCGGGCTGGAAGGCGCAGGACCCGGAGCTGACCGAGCGGATCCTCCGGTACGGCATCCACTCGCTGATCACCGCGCCGCTGCGGGCCGGTTCGCTGATCCTGGGCCTGGTCAACTTCTGGCGGTGGACGGTGCCCGAGCCGTTCGACGCCGGGGACCGGGCGCTGGCGGAGGAGTTGGTGGCGCGGGCCGCGGTCTCCATCGACAACGCCCGCCGCTACACGCGCGAGCACGCCATGGCGGTCACCCTCCAGCGCAGTCTGCTGCCGCGCACCCTGCCCGAGCAGAACGCCCTCGACATCGCCTACCGCTATCTGCCGGCCCAGTCCGGGGTGGGCGGCGACTGGTTCGACGTACTGCCGCTGTCGGGTGCGCGGGTCGCGCTGGTCGTCGGCGACGTGGTGGGGCACGGGCTGCACGCGGCGGCCACCATGGGCCGGCTGCGGACGGCGGTCCACAACTTCTCGGCCCTGGACCTGGCCCCCGACGAACTCCTGCACCTCCTGGACGAATCGGTCAGCCGGATCGACCAGGACGAGACGGCGGCCGACGGGACGGCGGCGGTCACCGGGGCGACCTGTCTGTACGCGGTGTACGACCCGGTGTCACGGGTGTGCACGATGGCCCGCGCCGGTCATCCGCCGCCCGCGCTGATCCGCCCGGACGGCACGGTCGAGTTCGCGGAGGTGCCGGCGGGGCCGCCGCTGGGGCTGGGCGGGCTGCCGTTCGAAACGGCGGACGTGGAGCTGCCCGAGGGCACCCGGCTGGTGCTGTACACCGACGGCCTGGTCGAGGACCGTACCCGGGACATCGACGAAGGGCTGGAGATCCTGCGCTCCACCCTCGAACGGGCGGGCCCCGACCCGGAGGACATCTGCCGTGCGGTGGTCGACGCGCGTCTGCCGGAACGACCCAGCGACGACATCGCGGTGATCGTGGCCCGCACGCGTGCGCTGGACGCCGACCGGGTGGCCGAGTGGGTGGTGCCGGCCGATCCGGTGGCGGTCGGTGAGATCCGGGCACTGGTCACCCGGCAGCTGAGCGCCTGGGGTCTTGAGGGGTCCGCGTTCACCACGGAACTGATCCTCAGCGAACTGGTCACCAACGCGATCCGCTACGGCGGCTCCCCCATCCGCGTCCGCGTCCTGCGCGACCGCGCCCTGATCTGCGAGGTCTTCGACGGCAGCAGCACCGCCCCCCACCTCCGTTACGCCGCGATGACCGACGAGGGCGGCCGGGGCCTGTTCCTGGTGGCCCGGCTCGCCGACCGCTGGGGCACCCGCTATCTGCCCCACGGCAAGGTGATCTGGGCGGAGCAGCCGCTCATCCAGGGCATGTGAGCGGTGGCCGCTAGGTCCTGTCCGGCGGATCATGTGACCTTCTGACCGGTCGCTCGTTGGTTCGGGCATGGGTCGGGGGGATCTGACGAATCGCGAGTGGTCGT
>NZ_JBHYUG010000156.1:0-7436 GCF_042749375.1 Streptomyces sp. NPDC059477
TCGGGTCGGGTCGGGTCGGGTCGGGTCGGGTCGGGTCGGGTCGGGTCGGGTCGGGTCGGGTCGGGTCGGGTCGGGTCGGGTCGGGTCGGGTCGGGGGCGAACTCCCGCGTGGGCTGGCGGGTGTCTTCCGGCACGTCGTTGCAGGGTGCTTCCGGCACTGCCCCACCTCGTGGCCTCTGGCGTCGGCCCTACGCGTGGTTTCCCGCGGATGCCAAGGCTGGCTTTCGACCCGACGCTACGGGGCATCCGGCGCCGCCCCTGGCACGCCTTCTAGGACCGCCCTCCGCGTGGCCTCGGCGCGGTCCTAGACGTGGCTTCACGCAGCCAACGGGTGGCCTTCGACGCGGACCGCTACGGGGTCTCCGGCGGCGCCCTGGGCGGGGCTTCCTGCGAGGCACCAAGGAGCACTTTCCGGCGCCGCCCTCCATACGGCCTCGAAGCGCCCGGCGCAGGGCTTCCCGCAGGGCCCACGGCTGGCCTTCGTCGCCGCCCTAGGACCGGCTTCCGATGCCGCGCCCCACGCAGGGCCTCTGGCGTTGCCTCCACACGTCGTTTCCCTCGCGGCTCCCCGTGTGGCTTCCCGGTCGGCACTACAGGTGGCTTCCGCCGCCACGAAGCACCGTTCCCGGTGCCCGCCCCCTACCCATGGCCTCTCGCGCCGCCCTGCGCGCCACTCATGGCTCCCCTCACGGTCCCGCCGGTGGCTTCCTGCACCGCGCCAAGCACGCTTTCCGGCGCACTGCCCAACCCGTGCACCCAGCGCGACATCGCACAACGCTCCCGGCACGACAGCGTCGAAGAGGCGCCGGCGGTCGTGCCGCTCGCCGGTCTCCTCGGTGGCGTTTCAGCCCGTCGGCTTCAAGGCGTGTGGCCGGTCCCGCGAGTGGCCTCCGGCGCTGCGTCGGGCTCGGCTTTCCGTATCCCCTCGTGTGCGGTTCTCGGCTCCGCCCCGGACGTGGCTTCCGGCGCGGTGTCGCGTGCCGTCGGCCGGGGCCGCTCCGTCCTTGCGCACCGGGCCGCCCGCAGCGCTCCCGACCCCCACGCCACCCCCGCGCCCACAAGGGCACTGCCGACGGCCTGGGCGAGGCCGTAGGACCCCGTCGCGACCAGGGGGGCCGTGGCGGCTGCGGCGACCGGGATCAGGCCGGAGAACAGCGTCGCGCGCTCCGCGCCGATCCGCTGCATGCCCATGTACCAGCAGACGAAGCCGATGACGGTGACCACGACCGCCTGCCACAGGAGCGCCAGCGCCTCCGTGGTGTCCGGACGCGGCAGCCAGGCCGGACCGTCCACCAGCAGCCCCACGGCCGCCGACTGCGCCGCCGCCAGCCCGCACACCGTGGCCGACAGCAGACGCGGTCCCAGGGGCCGCAGCACCGGCACCGCCAGGACCGCGAAACCCACCTCGCCGAGCAGGGCGCACACCGAGAAGGCGATCCCGGCACCGTCCGTACGCCCCCACCCCTGCACGGTGAACGCGCCGACCGCCACCAGCAGCGCGCCGTACAGCACCGCCCGCTGGGGCTTGCGGCCCGCCGTCAGCGGCACGATCACGGCCACCACGATCGGCGCGCAGCCCACGAACACGCCCGGCACCGCCGGTTCCGCCGTGCGCTCGGCGGCGAGGACGGCCAGGTTGAAGCCGACCATGCCGACGGCCGCGAGCACGGCCAGGCGAAGCCACTGGCGCACGGTCAGCGCCCTGAGCCGGGCCCTCGCGCCCGCGCCCGCGAGCGGCATCAACAGCAGCCCCGCCAGTGCGTAACGCAGGAACTGGCCGCCCGCGTAGGGGTAGTCCCCCAGGACGCTGTTCGCGGTGAAGGAGGCCCCTACGAGGACACAGGCGAGCGCGGCGAGCAGGGACCCGCGCGCGGTGGTGGGGTTCATGGCAGCGACGCTAGGGACACGGGCGGTCCGGATTAAGGTCCACTCCCATGAACGCATCGGAGACCAATTCCCCTGACGCGGCCGAGCGAGGTCCCGTCGAGGGCGGCGCGCGGGGGGCGACGGGTGCGGGTGGGGTGGTGGGTGCGGGTGGAGCGGCGGCGGGCGGCCTGCCCACGACCAGCACGCCAGGCCCTTCCGCGGCCTCCGGGACCGCCGGGGCCTCCGGGACCTCTGGGGCACCCACAGGGGCCTCCCTGGCACCCGCCCACTCCGGCACCTCCAAGATCCCCGGCGCCCTCGCCACATCCAGCGCCCCGGGGGCCTCCGGGACCGCCCGGACCGCCGCCACCCCTTCCGCCTCCGGGACCCCCAAGGCCCCCAGCACCTCCGGGACCCGCAGCACCTCCGGGACCCCCGGAACCTCTGCGACCCCCAGCACCCCCGGGACTCCCGAGACCCCCAAGGCCTCCGACACTCCAGGTACCCCCGACTCGCCCAACACCCCCAGCACCCCCAGCACCCCCAACAAAACCGACCCCACCACACCCCGCACCAAAACCTCCCCCGCCTGGGAACTCCTCCTCCCCGCCGCCTCCGCGCCCGCACGCGCGCGTGGTCGGTCCTTGCAGGCTGCTCTGCGGGAGGCCGTGCGGTCCGGGCGGCTGGCGTCCGGGACGCGGTTGCCGTCGAGCCGGGATCTGGCGGGCGACCTCGGCGTGTCGCGGGGGCTGATCACCGAGGCGTACGAGCAGTTGACGGCCGAGGGGTATCTGCGCAGCGGGCGCGGCGCGGGCACCTGGGTCGGGGACACCGTACGGGCCGCCCGGCCCCCCGCGCGGGACCTCGCCCCGCGTACGCCGGGCGCGCGGGCCGACTTCGTGCCCGGCACGCCGGACCTGGCGCTGTTCCCGCGTGCCGCGTGGGCGGCGGCGCAGCGCGCCACCCTGGCGGACCTGCCGCACGACGCCCTCGGCTACCCCGACCCGCGCGGGCTGCCCCGGCTGCGCACCGCCCTGGCCGGGCTGCTGGCCCGTCGCCGGGGCGTGGTCGCGGACCCGGAGCGGATCGTGGTCGTCTCCGGGGTCGCCCAGGCGTCCGCGCTGCTCGGTTTCGTGCTGCACGCGCGCGGGGCGGACACCATCGGCGTCGAGCACCCCGGCAGCCCCCAGCACGACGCGCTGTACGCGGCGGCCGGCGTGCGCACCGTCCCCGTACCGCTGGACGGCGAAGGGCTCGACGTGGGGGCGTTGCGGGCGTCCGGGGTGCGGGCCGTGGTGACGACGCCGTCGCACCAGTTCCCGACCGGGATCGCGTACTCCGCGCGGCGTCGCGCCGAACTGCTCGCCTGGGCGCGGTCCGTGGACGGGCTGGTCCTGGAGGACGACTACGACGGCGACTTCCGGTACGACCGGGCGCCGGTCGGCGCGCTCCAGGGGCTCGATCCGGAGCACGTCGCCTACTCGGGCTCGGTCAGCAAGTCCCTCGCGCCGGGGCTGCGGCTGGGCTGGCTGCTGGTGCCGGAGCGGCTCGCCGAGGAGACGGTGGAGCGCAAGCGGACCATGGACCTCGGGCATCCCACGCTCGACCAGGAACTGTTCGCCCGGTTCGTGGAGCGCGGCGACTACGACCGCCAGTTGCGCCGCTGCCAGCGCGCGTACCGCGAACGCCGGGACGCCCTGGTGGCCGCCCTTCAGGAGCACTTCCCCGGCGCCGAGGTCTCCGGCATCGCCGCGGGACTCCATGTCATCGCCACCCTGCCCGCGCGGTACGGCCCCGGAGATCGCTTCCTCGCGCGCGTGCGCGATGCCGGGGTCACCGTGCGCACCCTGGAGGCGTACGCGCACCCGGACGCCGCTCCCGGGCAGCCACCATCCCGCGCCTCCCCCGCCGTACGGCTCGTCCTCGGATACGCGCATCTGACGCCCGCGCGGATCAGGGCGGGCGTGCGGCTGATGGCAGAGGCGGCCGACAGATGAACGTACGCCTCGCGGCCCGTTGTTCACTTCCGGTTCGCGTGGGCGCTGTGCCGCCGCAGTAAGAGTGGCAGCGCACGTTGACGTTGGCCGACGCGTGTCACCCACGCGTCGCTGGGACATCACCGGAGGCCCTGCCATGTCCCACCCCGCGCCCCATCCGGGCTCTCCCGGCCCGTTCCCCGGTCGCCGTACCGTGCTGCGCGGCTCGCTCGCCGCCTCGGCGGCCCTGGCCCTGCCCACCGGCCTCGGCGCGGCGCCCGCCCTCGCCCTGTCGGGGCGCCCGCGAGCCGCCTGGGGCGTGCAGAGCGGCGATGTGACGACGGACTCCGGCCTGGTGTGGGTCCGCGCGGACCGCCCGGCCCGGATGATCGTGGAGACCGCCGCCACCGACTCCTTCCGCGGAGCGAAACGCTGGTACGGGCCGCTGCTCGGCTCCGGCTCCGACTTCACCGGCACCACGCAACTGCGCGGGCTGCCGTCGGGCGAGCAGATCCACTACCGGGTGCTGCTGGCCGACCCGGACGACCCGCGCCGCACCGGCGAACCGGTCACCGGCACCTTCCGTACCGCCTCGGCGAGCCGGCGCGACGGCGTGCGGTTCCTGTGGTCCGGGGACCTGGCCGGGCAGGGCTGGGGCATCAACCCGGAGATCGGCGGCTACCGGATCTACGACGCGATGGCCCGGCTGGACCCGGACTTCTTCCTGTGCAGCGGGGACAACGTCTACGCGGACGGCCCGCTCACCGGGAGCGTGACGCTGCCCGACGGGCGGGTCTGGCGAAACGTCACGACCCCGGAGAAGGCGAAGGTCGCGGAGACGCTGGCGGAGTTCCGCGGGAACTTCCGCTACAACCTGCTGGACGAGAACCTGCGCGCGTTCAACGCCCAGGTGCCCTCGATCATCCAGTGGGACGACCACGAGGTCACCAACAACTGGTATCCCGGCGAGATCCTCGGTGACCCCCGGTACACCGAGAAGCGGGTCGACGTGCTCGCCGCGCGGGCCCGGCAGGCGTTCTCGGAGTACTTCCCGATCTCGACGCTGCGCCGCCCCGACGGCCGGGTCCACCGGGTCCAGCACCACGGGCCGCTGCTGGACGTGTTCGTCCTGGACATGCGGACGTACCGGAACGCCAATTCGCCCGACGACCAGACCACGGACGCCCAGGGCATTCTCGGTGCCGAGCAGCTGGCGTGGCTCCAGCGGGAGCTGTCGCGCTCGCGCGCGGTGTGGAAGGTGATCGCCTCCGACATGCCGCTGGGCCTCGTCGTGCCGGACACGGGCGACGGCAAGCCGCACATCGAGGCGGTCGCGCAGGGCGATCCGGGGGCGCCGCTCGGCCGGGAACTCCAGATCGCCGAGCTGCTGCGGTACATCAAGCACCGGCGGATCACCGGCACGGTGTGGCTGACGGCGGACGTGCACTACACGTCGGCGCAGCACTACCAGCCGTCGCGGGCCGCGTTCGGCGACTTCGAGCCGTTCTGGGAGTTCGTGTCCGGTCCGCTGAACGCGGGCGCGTTCCCGGCGAACACGCTGGACGCCACCTTCGGGCCGGAGCGGGTGTTCCTGAAGGCGCCGGCGGTCGCCAACGTGTCCCCGGCCGAGGGCTACCAGTTCTTCGGCGAGGTCGACATCGACGGCGACAGCGCGGAGCTGACCGTACGGCTGCGCGAGCAGGACGGGACGGTGCTGTTCACCAAGGTGCTCCAGCCCGGGCGGGTCGGGCAGTGAGCCCGCGCCACCATCGAGCCGGAACCGGCGATACACCCGACACTCGGCAAAATCAACAAGAAGGGCATAAGCACCTTTTACCGATCAGTCACAGAGCGTTTGTGATCACGCAACACCCCTCCTCCACAGTGGCCGCATGACGATGAAGCGGAACATGTCCGAAGTGACGCGGACGCGGCACGGGCGGCCGGTGCACCACTGGCGACGGGACGTGGTGGAGCTGGCGGCCCTGTTCACCGCGGTCGCGGTCGCCGACGCGGTGGCCAATCTGATCGGCCACGGACCCGACGGTCCGGCGCTGCTGCTGATCTCGGCGGCGGTACTGGTGGCCACGGCGGCGTTCCACACCTGGTGGGCACGGAGCCACGGCCACGCCCCGCCCGGCCAAGGCCACGCCCCGCCGCCCTCCGATACCGGTGCCCGGCCCCGCTCACCGCAGCGGCAGGCCGGGCCCGAGCGGCAGGCGCCCGCCACCGGGGCGCGCCCCACACTGTGGCGGATGCGCACGACCGTACGGGACGAACCGGGCGCCCTCGCCGCCCTGTGCACGGCCCTCGCCGAACACCTGGTCGACATACTCAGCCTCCAGACGCATCCGCTGGGCACGGACACCGTGGACGAGTTCCTGTTGCGCGCCCCGGGCGATCTCGCCGCCGCCGATCTCACCCGCGCGGTGGCCCTGGCCGGTGGCACCGGCACCTGGATCGAACGGGCCGACACCCACGATCTGGTCGACGCCCCGACCCGGGTTCTCGGCCTCGCCACCCGCACCGCACTGGACGCCGCGGAACTTCCGCTGGCCCTGCGGCAGTTGTTGGGAAGGTGCACCATCCGCTCGCTGCCCTCGCGGCCCGCCGGATCCGGCCCCGTGCCGGACGGCGTACCCGTGGAAGGCGCGCTGGAGGACACCGTGATGCGACTGCGAGCACCAGAAGGCGGAGTGATCACCGTGGAGCGGCCCTATCTGCCGTTCACACCCACCGAGTTCGCGCGGGCACGCGCGCTGGTCGAGTTGGATGCCCGGCTCGGCCCCCGCGTCCCGCGCGGCCATGACGTACTGACCCTGCCCGAGGGCGATGACATCACCGTGCGCCGGGCCGGGCCCGAGGACCTCGACGCCGCGAAGGCCATGCACGAGCGCTGCACCCCGCACACGCTCGGCCTGCGCTACCACGGCCCGGTCGGTGACGCCGACCGCTATCTCGACCACCTGCTCAGCCCCCGCTTCGGCCGCACCCTGGCGATCGAGACGGACTCCGGCCGGATCGTCGGCCTCGGCCATCTCCTGTGGGACGGCGACGAGACCGAGGTGGCCCTGATCGTCGAGGACGCCTGGCAGCGGCGCGGCCTCGGCGGCGAACTGCTGGGACGGCTGGTGGCCATGGCCGTGGAGGCGGGCTGCGAGAGCGTGTACGCGGTGACCCGGTCCGGCAACACGGGCATGGTCGCGGCGATGCGCGCCCTGGACCTCCCCCTCGACTATCAGATCGAGGAGGGCACCTTGGTCATCACGGCCCGCCTGGAGGCGACCCCGGTCACCTCCAGGCTGCCGTACGACTCATCGCGGGGGCGGAGCGTACGGGACTGAGATCCGACGGGGGACCCGGCGCACCTGGGATGCCGGGCCGCCCCGGCGCACCTGGGAACGGCCCGGCGGCCCCCCCCCGGGCGGTGGAACCGGGGGTAGGCCCCCCCCCCCCTCCCGGGGGGTGGGCGGGGCCCCCCCCGGGGGGCCCGGGGGGGGCCCGCGGCCGGGGGATGGCGCGGGGGCCCGGCTAACACACGGTCGCCGCCCGGCGCCCGAATGGGGGGGGGGGGGGGCGGCCCGGGGCCCCGGG
>NZ_JBHYUG010000156.1:7446-9739 GCF_042749375.1 Streptomyces sp. NPDC059477
GCTGTCCACCCTGTCCACCTGACGCGCGCGCGCGGGCACCGGAAACGCACCAAGGGGCCGACGGCGCCGCCCGCGGGCGGCGACCCCCGCCGCGCAGAAAGCGGGCGGCCCCGCCCGGCCCCCCGGGGACCCGCCCCGCCCCCCCCCGCCGGGCCGTTCGAACGGGTGTACGACGCCTGCCCGCTTCCGTGGCGATCGGCGGCTCCCCGCCGGGGGCTCCGGGCTGTGCCGGAATCGCTGACGCCGTTCCATCCGAGGCCCGTTGGAGTTCCGTCGAAGGTCCGTCAGAGGTCCGTCAGAGTTGGGCGTTCGGGTTCCGTCCGAATGCCCTCCCAATGCCCTCCCAATGCCCTCCGCATGGCGTCCGACTCCGGTCCGGGTGCCCTCTGACTGAACCGGTGCCGGTGGTAAGGCCACGGGCCGCTTCCGCCACGGGCGCAATCGGGGTGACGTGCGGCGGGCCCTCGTACGAGGATGGTCGGCATGTCTCAGACCAAGAGCCCGCAGCTGCCCCGCGAGGTCGCCGACGCCTATGTCGACGCCCTCATCGCCCTCGACCCGGTCACCGGTACCTACCTCGGCGTGCAGGAGAGTTCGAGCCGGCTGCCCGATCTGTCGCCCGCGGGCCAGGAGGCGCTCGCGGAGCTGGCGCGGGCCACCCTCGCGCGGCTCGACGAGGCGGAGCGGCTGCCCGGCGCGGACAGCGACATCGAGCGCCGCTGCGCCCGGCTGCTGCGCGAGCGGCTGACCGCGGAACTCGGTGTGCACGAGGCCGACGAAGGCCTGCGCACGGTCGGCAATCTGGGCACGCCCCTGCACCAGGTCCGCGAGGTGTTCACCCTGACGCCGACGGAGACGGAGCAGGACTGGGCGGCGATCGCCGAACGGCTGCGCGCGGTGCCGGACGCGCTGGCCGGCTACCGGGCCGCCCTCCAGCTGGGTCTGGACCGCAAGCTGTACGCCGGGCCGCGGCCGACGGGCACGCTGATCGAACAGCTCGGCGAGTGGGCGGACACCGACGGCAGCGGGCGCGGCTGGTTCGAGGAGTTCGCCGCCGCCGGGCCGGACGCGCTGCGCACGGAGCTGGACGAGGCCGCCGGGCGGGCCACCGCCGCCGTGGTGGCGCTGCGGGACTGGCTGCGCGAGGTGTACGCGCCGGCCATCGAGGGCGCCCCCAACGCCGTCGGCCGTGAGCGGTACGCGCGCTGGTCGCGCTATTTCAACGGCACGGATCTCGACCTGGACGAGGCGTACGCGTACGGCTGGGCCGAGTACCACCGGCTGCTCGCCGAGATGCGGCAGGAGGCCGAGAAGATCCTGCCGGGCGCCGCGACGCCCTGGGTGGCGCTCGCGCACCTGGACGAGCACGGCCGGCACATCGAGGGCGTGGACGAGGTCCGCGACTGGCTCCAGGGGCTGATGGACCAGGCGATCGAGGCGCTGGACGGCACCCACTTCGAACTCGCCGAACGGGTGCGCAAGGTGGAGTCCCGGATCGCCCCGGCCGGCAGCGCCGCCGCGCCCTACTACACGGCTCCGTCGGAGGATTTCTCCCGGCCGGGCCGCACCTGGCTGCCGACCATGGGGCAGACCCGTTTCCCGGTGTACGACCTGGTCTCGACCTGGTACCACGAGGGCGTCCCGGGCCATCACCTCCAGCTCGCGCAGTGGGCGCATGTCGCCGAGAACCTCTCCCGCTACCAGGCCACCATCGGCGGGGTGAGCGCCAACGCCGAGGGCTGGGCGCTGTACGCGGAGCGGCTGATGGACGAACTGGGCTTCCTCACCGACGCCGAGGAACGGCTCGGTTATCTGGACGCGCAGATGATGCGGGCGGCCCGGGTGATCGTGGACATCGGCATGCATCTGGAGCTGGAGATCCCGGCCGACTCCCCCTTCCATCCCGGGGAGCGGTGGACGCCTGAGCTGGCGCAGGAGTTCTTCGGCGCGCACAGCAGCCGGCCGGCGGACTTCGTGGAGAGCGAGCTGACCCGGTATCTGACGATCCCGGGTCAGGCGATCGGCTACAAGCTGGGCGAGCGGGCGTGGCTGCTGGGCCGGGAGAAGGCCCGCGAGCGGCACGGCGACGCCTTCGACCTCAAGGCGTGGCACATGGCGGCCCTGTCACAGGGCTCGCTGGGGCTGGACGACCTGGTGGACGAACTGGCACGGCTGTAGGGGCCCCGGGGGCCGGACGGCTGCGCCTAGACCCTCCAGGCCCGGACGGCAGTCCCAAGCCGCCAGGCCGGAGGGCAGTCCCAAGCCCCCGGGGCCGGACGGCGGGCCCGGGACC
>NZ_JBHYUG010000157.1:0-9713 GCF_042749375.1 Streptomyces sp. NPDC059477
GGGGGGGGGGGCCCTTCGACATCGTGCCCGGTGAGGCACTGGCGGAGGATACGAGATTCGAACTCGTGAGGGTGTGAACCCAACACGCTTTCCAAATGTTCGTCAAGGGGTTCGGACGGGTTCGTCAACGTCCTGGCCTGCGGTGGGATGCTCCCAGTCGGTCTACTTGGACCCCCGCGAACGGAGCTGAATGCAACCCAGACCGCAACCCTCCGGTACCCCGGTTAGCCCCTCCTGGCATCGGCCTTGCGGCCGATCCGGCAGTGCCGCGCCCGCTCTGCTCGGTCTCGTCACTCCCTGAAGTGTCAGGTACTCCCCGGATCCCTATGTGAGGCCGTCGATGGTCTCCGAGTCGTCGTCTACGTCTGGGTCATCGGAGACCGGCTCGTCCTTCTCCTCAGCGGCGAGTTGCTCCGGGTCCTCCGCGAAGTGCGCCGCGATTCGCGCTCTGGACTCGTCGGCGGCCACCGTGCTGGGCTTCGGCATGTGTAGTGGATGGGACCACCACCGCCCGGGGTGGAGTTCGTCCCAGGGTGGTCGCGCGCCATCACCGCGACGGTTCGCGCCCGGGTCATGGTTGCCGAAGCCGTCGACCGTGCGGTTCCAGACTGGGCGGTGGCCCCGGATAAGGGCTCGCTCGGCGAGCGAGACGAATGCCTCGATGGCGACCAGGTAGCGGACCTTGAAGTCGGCCACATCCAAGCCCTCAGCGTGTTCGAGGGAGACTCGGTGCTCGCCGATCCTGTCCCACAGGGGACATGTCTGCTTGGCAGGGTCGACTACGCCCTTGCGTGTGCCCTGCGGCCGAGCCTGACCGACATAGATCGGCACCTCGCAGTCCGGGTTGCTGATCGCCTCGTAGAGGCTGTTGTCGCCTGTGTAGTAGAGCGCGTACACGCCGGCGCCGAACATGATCTCTACGTCCGTGATCGGCTCGGGTACGCAACGGGTTAGCGCTTCCGCGACGCTGCGGCCGAGGTTGTCGAGATCCAGGGGGTTGTACTCCGTCAGCGTGCGGGCCCTCGTTCTCCACTTCCTCGGCTTCTTCGGCTTCCCCGGATACCGGGCCGGTGTGCTTTCGGGTGGCTGGGTCTGCGTGTCCGAGATCGCTTCGATGGGGAGGGGCGAGATATCACTCATCGTTGTCCGATCCGAGGGGCAGGACGTCCTCCTCCACTGGGTGAACAAGGTCCACCTGTGGCCTCGCCTCGATGGAGCCTCCAGCTCGGTAGTAGCGGCTAGCGCTCGCGTATGTCTGCGGGCTGTCCGGATACATGATCACGTAGCCCATGAGAGCGACGATCTGCCAGTCGTCTGGTATCGCCGAGCTGATAAGCCTGAACAGGGAGTCGGCTGTCATCGTTGGCGAGGGAATCTCAACGATCGCCTGCTTGAACCTCGGCGGCAGCGACTGGTAGCGGAACACGTAGGGCAGCCGTTCCTTGGCGGTCTTCAGCAACCGCTCCAGGCTGGCGACCCCGGGTACGAGACCGGTGACCGCGAAGTCGAGGTCGATGGGGAAGCGCATATCGAAGTGGCCGGCCTTCACCAGGGACGTGTCTCGCTGGCGTCCTGGGTCCTTGTTGCCGAAGCCGTTGTTGTTCCACGGAATGCCGTTGCGGCGCTTGTGGTGGTAGATCAACAGTTGCTCGGGAGCCAGCGCGGAGAAGTCGTCGTCGACGTAGAGGCATGAGAACGTCAGGTCGCTCAGCGGGATGTTGCGGCGCCCGGCGATCTTCCGCAGGTGATTCCGAAGCCGGTCGGGAAGCGAGCTGTCCGCCTTGCCCACGTACACGAATTCACCCTGGTGGTAGAGCTGGTAGACGCCCCCCGCCAGCGTGAGCGAGCTGATGCTCTCCTCGGTCAGCGGCGCGTGGGCGAGCGTCTGCAGCTCCTCCGCGAGCTGGTCGCCAAGGGCCTTGGTGATGTTGAGCTTGAAATCCTTGTGGTACTTGGCCTTATCGGAGTACGGCTCGGTCGGCGCCATGCGCTCGATTCCCTTCCATGGGTGATCGCAGGAACTTTACCGACCGTGTGCGACCGAGGATGAACGCTCTCGCCAAACGCTTTGATACCCGCCCACTCCGCGGTATGCTTTTGCAATGTCTGAACAGCGAGAAGAGCAAAATCGGCGGCGTACCAGCGTTGAGCTGTTCGCGGGTGCTGGAGGGCTGGCCCAGGCCGTTGAGCTCGCGGGTTTCCGCCCTTTGCTCGTGAACGAGCACGCTCCCCGGGCCTGCCAGACCTTGGAGGCGAACGACTACGCGTTGCTTCCGGCGGGCACCAAGCCTGAGCCTCCCGCTGAAGGCGAGAAGTGTCCTCTCGTCGCCGGCGACGTCCAGAAGGTCGACTTCGACCGCTTCGAGGGTGAGGTGGACCTGTTGGCCGGCGGCCCGCCGTGTCAGCCGTTCAGCCTGGGAGGCATCGCCAAGGGGGACGAGGACAAGCGAAACATGTTCCCCGAAATGTTCCGGGCGATCCGTGAGATCAAGCCCAAAGCGGTCATCTGCGAGAACGTCCGAGGGCTCCTTCGGCCTTCGTTCCGCGAGTACTTCGACTACATCAAGCTTGAGTTGGAGTTCCCTTTCCTGGAGCGCGTCGACGGGACGGACTGGAAGACCCACCTGGCCACACTGGAGAAGGCCAAGAAGCGCGGCGACGTTGATCCGGCCGAGCGCTACGAGGTCGTGATGACCGAGGTCAACGCGGCCGACTACGGGGTGCCGCAGATCCGGAACCGAGTCATCCTGGTCGCTTTCCGTGCCAACCTCGGAGTCGACGTCGAGGCATTCCGAAAGTCGGTACAGGAGCCGCCCGCCGAGGAGTGGTACTCGGAGACGGCGCTGATCCGTTCGATGATGCTCGGCGACTACTGGAGGCGGCACGAACCCAACATCCCGCCGGACGTCCGCGCGCGTGTCGAAGCCCGGCTGCCCAAGGTCCTGCCGGACGACGACGGTCGCAAGCCTTGGCGGACTCTGCGCGACGCGCTGCAGGGTATTCGCCATGGGGAGGACCCTCTGCCTGTGATCCCACTGCACGAGCAGGATCGCAAGAAGGAGCATGGGGGTGTCGCCTATCACGTCGGCTGGCCCAACGCTCGCAAGTACGACGGGCACACACCAAACGAAATGGACCGTCCGGCCAAGACCGTGAAGGCCGGCGTACACGGCGTGCCGGGCGGTGAATCCGTGATTGAGCTGGATCAGCGCGACCCGATTCCGGGAAAGCCTGGCGAGTGGGAGTACCGGTACCGATACATGACCGTCCGTGAGACTGCGCGGGTCATGACCTTTCCGGATAAATGGAAGCTCGAAGGTCCACGCGGCGAGAAGATGCGGCAACTGGGGAACGCCGTTCCCGTCATGCTGGGCGAGTTCTTCTCCAACGCGGTCGCTCGGGCCTTGGACGCCGCGCCCGAGGACAAGTGATGACGGCGAAGGAACGCGGCCAAAGTCCCTGGAAGGACAAGCTCCCGCCGGAGCGCGCCTGGAAGCGTCGCACGGGCACTTCACCGACGCGGGAGCAGAACCGTGCGGCGGGAGGTCGCCACCGGCGGACTGTGGACCTCGGAGATGGGCGATATGCCTGTGCCTCGGTGTCGCTCCGGGTGTGGGCCAAGACCCGGCGGATCAGGGCGTTCCTGCGCTGGTCCGACAACGGCGACTCTCCTGAAATCCCCCTGGGCGAGGTCGAGCATAGCTCCCGGCGCGCGAACCTTGTCGAGGCATGGGATCGCGCCTGGGAACGGGGCCTGCTGGTGGAGGAACCAGCCCCCAGCGAGTCCTGGGCTTCGTCG
Organism: Streptomyces sp. NPDC059477; assembly: GCF_042749375.1. Lineage (NCBI taxonomy): Bacteria > Bacillati > Actinomycetota > Actinomycetes > Kitasatosporales > Streptomycetaceae > Streptomyces > Streptomyces sp. NPDC059477. The sequence continues at coordinate 3,800 of NZ_JBHYUG010000157.1, forward strand.
GGTGCGACGCGCTCGGTGATGCGTGGAAACCGTGGCAAGGACACCAAGCCAGAGCTACAGCTCAGATCGCTGCTCCACGCACGGGGACTGCGCTACCGCGTCGACGCGCGACCGGTCGCGGAACTGCCCCGTAGGGCCGACGTCGTCTTCCCCCGAGACGGGGTCGCGGTCTTCGTGGACGGTTGCTTCTGGCACGGCTGCCCCGAACACCATCGTGCCTCGACGAAGAACCCTGAGTTCTGGACGGACAAGGTGCAAGGAAACCGTCTACGAGACGAGGACACCAACCAGCGCCTGAGGAGTGCGGGCTGGACCGTCATCCGCGTCTGGGAGCACGAGGACGTCGCCACAGCGGCTGACATGATCGAAGCGGTGGTGCGCGCGAGACGAGCCTCGAAGTGAACCGTGTCCATCCAGTGGTGCGTTCAGTAGGGTTCGAACCTGCGCGGCTCACACCAAGTAGGGGTAGGTGCCGTTGAGGTGGTCGCCGCTCTGCTGCCTCATGCTTCGGTGGACGTCGAACACTCGGGGGGAACTTTCAACTCGCGGTCTCGGGACACGTGCGATGTCAGGCACCTCAGCTCTCCTCGTGCTCGTCGCCGTGCAGGATTGCCATCCTGGCCGCCCAAGCCAAGACACTCTGCCCACGCATAGACAACCCGAGCCGGTTCCAGTGGAAGATCACGTGGTAGCTGAGCACTTGCCGCAGCCCACGATCCAGTGTTCCGTCCTGGACGGCTTGAGCGAGTGTCTCGCCGGTGCTGCGGAACGCGGCGGCCCACTCGGCGACGGGTGCCAACGGCCCCCCGGTGTCCAGCAGGGCGTTGCTGTCGGCGAGAAGCAGGGGGCGGATCTCCTGGGCGCGGGCGTTGAGCCGTTCTGGCGGAACGTCTCTGACGGCCGAGCGGTGTTCCGTCGTGATGACGCGGTCCCAGACATCACCCTGCTCGTACCACTCCAGCCGGGCGGCGCGCATCATGATCGTGCACAGCAGGACGGACAGCTCGCGGGGCCCGACGGTGAGGCCGCGCTGACGCATCTGCTGGATCTCTCGGCTGTCTGTGACGAACAAGGCGTGTGCGGCCGTCATGCTGGTCTCCCCGCCGAACGCCGGAGTCTCCGGTTCGTAGATGCCGGGCCACCAGCCTTGGAGGTGCCCTTTGGAGACGAGGCGGTCGAAGCCCTCGCCGATGGCCGACTTGGGGTTACCAGCGGGATGGATTCGGACGCGCAAGCGCCAGCAGGGGTGCTTTCTGGTGTACCACCAGCCGTCGATCGCACCAGCGGCCTCAGCCTTGCGCAGGATGGGGAGGACGTGCGTGGTGAAGGCGGTGTCAGCGTTCGACCAATCGCTGAAGTGGAGATATGTCTGCCACCAGTCGGTGGTGGCCGCTTGGCGGGCCAGCGCTTCCCGGCCAGCCTGGTCGTACACCGCGATCGCGTCGGAGAGGACGACGGGGTTCATCTCGTATCGGTGTGCCGCGTCGGCGAGCGACAGGCCGGTAAGGACGGCGAGGACGGCGTGCTGCGTCGGGCTCGGCTCGGTTGGCTGAGTCAGTCGATCAAGAGACATGCGTCCCATCCGGTGATCGGCGCCTGTTGTGAGGCGAAGGCGGTGAGGGCGAGCGCGGTACCAGCGGCGCCGTTGATCAGGCCGGGAGCCGATAGGGAGCCGGACTGGTCGGATGCGGATGCGCTGAGGGCGTCACCAAGGCGTTCCGGCAGGGAGTGCAACCGCAGGTCAAGCGCGTCCGCGGCTGCGCGGTGAGCGGTCTGGTAGACGCCCGCCCAGCCGTGGCAGAGGCCGCTGTCGGTGACCAGGGCGAGTTGCGCGGGATCGGACAAGGATCGGTACAGGGCATCCTCGTAGAACTGCTGGAGCGTGGGTGAGCCCAGGGCGATCCCGGCGAGCTGGCCGGCCCGTGCGATGCCGGTCGTGCCGTAGCACCAGCTCGGACGGGTGGGGGCGTCGTGATGGGGCCGTCCGTGGTTCAGGTCGCGCCGTGAGATGTGCTCGGGCCACCACGGCCCGGAATCGCCGTACTGGCACCAGGCGTCGAGATGGGCGCAGATGGTGAAGATGGCGTCCCGTTGGCCATGGACGGTGATGCCGCGACGCAGGGACTGAGCCAGGAGGAGCAGCGGGCCGGTAATGCCGTGCGCGGCACCGAAGTTGCCGTGCCCGTCGGGGAAGTTGGGGGACTCGCCTCGGGCAGGGTCGTGGCGGACCCACCAACCGGGCAGCCTGCGACCGTAAGAAGCGAGCGGCCTGGTCAGGGCGACGAGGTACTGCAAGATCCTCTCCAGGGCCCGGCCCTCGGGCTCGATGCGTAGGAGGTAGGCGCCGATCCCCGTGAGGCCGTAGAAGAGGTCGTACTCCGCGAACGTCGGTAGGTCTCCCCGATCGATGCGAGCGAGCGCGGCGTCGACTCGGCGGTTGGCGAGGTCGGTGATGTGCTGGTGCAGGGTCGTGCGCGCCGAGGCGTACAGATGCTGGTAGGCCGGAGGAACGGCGCTGAGGAGGAAGCCGACGGCCGGGGCGCCGAGGAACAGGCCCGTCTGGTCGGCCGCGCTGATGGGCCCGGAGGCCGCGCTCATGATCCACCGGTGGGCGGAGCGCCAGGAGGCGCCGTCCCGGCTGGCCGTCTCGATGTGCAGCAGGCTGATTCCGGCGGCGCCGTCGGCGAGCGACTGCACCGCCCAGGGCTCCTCCGGAGGGGGAGGCGGGGGCTCCGCCAGATGGGCGGTGTACTGCTCCAGGGTTGCTGCGGTAGGGGTGGCCGACGTGGTCATCGGGCCGCCATCCTGTGCTGAAGGGCCGCCGTTCGCACGAGCCGGATCGTGGTCTCCTCGGTCCGCGGATCGACGCCCAGAGCACGGACGTGGTGCTGGTGCAGCAGCGACCGGGCGACTTCGAGCGGATCACGCTCAGCGGCCAGGGCCGTCCGGTAGGTGTCCATGGCAGTCGCGCGGGTACGCCACGCTTCAGTGACCTGTGGACCGCCGGGGAGGGGCGCGAGCGCGGAGGTGCCGTTCGGCGACGCGAGTTCGAGCACCTGGCTGCGCAGGACCCGGTTCAACCGCCCGGTGGCCTGGGGGAGGTTGCGTACCAGCCACTCCTCGGCCGCCGTGGTGTCCGGTGCCAGGGGTGTGACGAGGCGCAGGGCGCTGGCGGCGGCGAGGGCTTGTGGGGCGAAGGCGTCGGTGCGCTCGGCGAACTGGATCTGAGCGAGGGCGGCGGCGGAGTCCGTGGCGAACACCTGGTGCGCGGCGTCCATGACCGGCCCGTGGCCGAAGCGGCCTGTCTGGGGCTGGTAGGGGCCCAGGACGAGCCCGGACGCCAGACCCATCCTGTGCAGGTTGTCCGTCCAGGCGTGGATGTGCTGTGAGCCGACCGCGTACGCGTCCGGCGGCAGGTGCAGAGCGAGGGCGAGGTGCTGGTCGGCGTCCGGCCGGGCCATCTCCCGGTGACGGGTGAACCACCAGGTCGGAGGCTTCTCCTCGAACGCGGCGAGCAGGCGCGGGAGGTGGCGGCTCAGGATCTCGTCGTAGCGGCGCGGATGGGCGTGGAGCTGCGCGAGAAGGACGCTGCCGGCCCCCGGGAAGTGCCTTCCGCTGGCCGTCGCCGTGGCGGGGCGCGGCCGGGGCACGTAGGGGGTGTCCGGCTCGGACCGGCCCAGGGAGAGCCAGATCTCGTGTGCCCGCCCGATCCAACCGTGGGCGTCCGCGTCTGGGACCTCGCGCAGTTCCACGCGCCGGGCGTTGTCGAGGTGTGCGCGCAGGACCCGGAGGTGGACAGGGTGGGACAGGTCGCAGGGGAGTCGCTGGTCGTATTCGATGGCGGCGACCTGCATGGGGACCCGCAGTCGCTCCCGCCAGGCGGTGAAGGCGTTCTCCCACTCCTCCCCCGGGGCTTTGCGGCCGGGCAGGTCGTCCGCCAGCAGCAGCCAACGGGCCTGGGTGAGGATGGTGCGGCGGTAGCGGACCCGGGGGAGGAACGGGAGCCGGGAAGCCGCGCCGAAGTCGAACGGCTTGTAGGCGGCGTACCGTCCGTTTGCCACCTCGGCGAGGAACCGTGCCAGCGGCGGGGTCTGAGTCCCGCCTTCCAGGGCGTGCAGGACCCGCACGTCGATGCGCCGACCGGTGGAGAGCTGCACGAGGTGGAAGCTGCGCGGGTCTGCGGTGACGGCGATGTCGGCGAGCCGGATCGCTGTATCGTCACGCTCTTGGTGGCCGGACAGCTCGATGATGTGCGGCAGCAGTCGCGGTGTGCGGGTGACGTTCTCGTTGCGGTGTCGGCGAGGCGGGAACACGAGTTGCGCCGTGAGGCGGTCCGGTCCCCCGCCATAGGTGGCGGCAAGGGCGTGCTGGTGCTCGGGCGGCAGGACGTGGGCGAACCGGCCCGCCATGCTGCTGCCGGGGCGGGGCGCCGCGGTGAGCAGGATGTCGAAGGTGCCGTCGGACAGCGCCCGGGTGCTGGAGGAATGGACCTCGAAGGCGGCCTCTACTCGGGGCACGAACAACCGCTCATCCTTCCCGGCGGCCTTCTCCAAGGCGTTGACCATGTCGTCCGTCAGCCGAAGTTCGTCGCGGCCGTCGAGGAAGACTTGCTGCATCAGCGCGAGCAGCAGCTCGTCTCGGTCGGTGCGCACCTTCAGGGCCGCGCCGCGTTCGGAGCCGATGTAGCCGGCGGGCAGCCCGAGGCCGCTGTCGGAGACTAGGTCCATGACCGGTACGAGGGCGCCGACGCCGTATCGGGCCCGGAACCGGCGGTGGTAGTCGCGCCAGTGCTGGTAGCCGTAGGGCTGGGGGGTGGTCCGGTAGAGGGCTGACACGGCTGCTTGCACTTCCGCGATCACGGCCTGCGGGAGCTGGATCTCGCAGTCGAGGGCGGTGTCGATGAGCAGCGGGGTCGGCGTGACGGGGGTGAGGGCGCGCATCCGTGTGGTGATGGCACTCACGCTGGTGTCGGAGTGTGTCGGCTGGTGGGCGGACAGGTCGTCGCACAGGGCGTACAGCTCTTGGACCAGGTCCCGCACTTCGGGGACGCTGTTCGCGTCGTGCCGTTGCAACTCGTGGCACAGGTGCTGGAGCGCGTCCACCGTGGTCATGGGCGCCCACAGGCTGGTGATGAGGAATTGCTGCTCGACCAGGCTGGTGAGAAGCGTGTCGATCTGCTCCCGGGTGGCTTGCGGGAAGCTGTCGTGCAGGTGGTCGTGCAGATTGCCATAAGGGATGGGGGCGCGGGCCGCGTTCATTGCGGCGGCCACCGGCCGGGCGTTGTGGACGGATATCTCGACCGGGGCAAGGAGGACGGCGTGGCCGTCGGAGGGCGGGCCCGGCGCCACGAGCCGATCGCCACGCGGGTGCGCGGCGTTGTTGGCGACGAGCGGGAGCCGCTTCAGTAAGGCGGGAGTGCGCTGGAGCCGGAGGACCATCTCGGTGACCCATTCGGCGTCCGGCCGGATCAGTACGCGGTGCTTGTCCAGCCATCGCGCGGTCCCCCGGGGCCCGACCGTCACGGGGGCGACGCCTGCGAACAGGCCCAACGGGGTTGGCCGGTGCTGCCACCGCAGGAGGTAGGAGACCGTCGATATGGCGGTGCGGCGGACGTGACGGGGCTCGATCTGTCGGCCTTGGACGACTGCCTCGATGGCGTCGGACAGGACGGGGGTGGCCGGCTCCAGCGCGCTGCGGAAGTCCTCGCGCTGCCAGATCCGGTTCAGCCACCCGCGGGTGACGACCACGTTGTCGAGGTCGAGGGTGCGGGGGATGTCTGCCGGCCCGGGGCTGGTGGTGGCGCGCAGCATGGCGGCGCCCTGCCACTGGTAGTCGGCGACTGCTCGGGAAGCCATGGTGCCCTCCGTCTGGCGGGGCGGGTGAGGGGCCGGTGGGCCGGGCGGAGCACTTCGCC
>NZ_JBHYUG010000158.1:0-9348 GCF_042749375.1 Streptomyces sp. NPDC059477
TCACACCCCCACACCACAGCCGCGCGCCCAAACCCCCCCCCCCCCCGCGCCGCGCGCGGCGCGCCCCCCCCCCCCCCCCGCGCTGCGGCCGAACTGCGCGGCGGCGTTCTCGGTGGACGACGGCACGGCGGAGTCGCTGGTGCTGGTCGTGGAGGCCGACGGCCGGGCGCTGCGCGACGGGGGTCCGGAGGGGCTGCGCGAGCGGGTACGGGCGGCGGTGCGGGACGGCCAGCGGCTGGAGCCCGAGTTGGTCGTGCTGGTCAGACGGGGTGCGCTGCCGAAGACGTCCAGCGGGAAGGTACAGCGGCGCGAGACGCGGCGGCGGTACCTGGAGGGCGAGTTCGGGGCGGTGCAGGTGACCCAGGTGCCCCAGGTGACCCCCGTACCGGTGGCACCCGTACCGGAGGTGACCCGGTGACCGGCGGCGACCCGGCGACCCGGAGCGACCCGGTGACCGAGGGCGACCCGGTGACCGGGAGCGGCCGAGTAGCCGAAGGCGACCGGGCGACCGGCGGCCGGGCAACCGCTGGCGACCAGGCAACGGTGGGCGACCGACTGGCCGACGGCCCCCACGCAACCGGCAGCGACCTGACAGCCGAAGGCGACCGCGTACCCGACGGCAAGGTCCCGCCCGGCGTACCCCGGCGGCTGCGCGTCCCCGCCCCGGTGCCGGGCGCCCGCATCCTCGGCGTCGGCGCCTACCGCCCCGCCCGGGTCGTGCCCAACTCGGAGGTGGCGCCCGCCATCGCGTCGAGCGACGACTGGATCCGCCGCAGGTCCGGCATCGTGACGCGGCGGTTCGCCGCCCCGGACGAGACGGTCGTGGAGATGGCGGCGGCGGCCTCGCTCAAGGCACTGGCCCAGTCGGGGGTCGCGCCGGACACGGTCGACACGGTGCTGCTGGCGTCCATGTCCCAGCTGGAGCAGTCGCCCCCGGCGGCGCCCCGGGTGGCCCACCGGATCGGCGCGGTCGCGGCGGGCGCCCTCGATGTCGGCGCGGCCTGCGCGGGCTTCGTCCACGCGCTGGCGACGGCGGACTCGCTCATCAGGTCGGGAAACAGCAGACATGTCGTGGTGGTGGGCGCGGAGCGCATGTCGGACATCGTGGATCCCACGGACCGGGGCACGGCGTTCCTGTTCGGCGACGGTGCCGGGGCGGTGGTCGTGGGCCCGGCGGACGAGCCGGGGATCGGGCCGGTGGTGTGGGGTTCCGAGGGCGGGCGGCACGCGGCCATCGCCCACGGCGGCCCGTGGCCGGTGCCGGGCGGGCCGGTCGGCGTGACACCCACCCTGCGGATGGACGGCCCCGCCGTGTTCCGGTGGGCGGTGGCCACGGTCCCCAGGGCGGCGCGGGCGGCGCTCGCGGCGGCGGGGGTGCGGGGCGCCGACCTGGCCGCGTTCGTCCCGCACCAGGCCAACCTGCGGATCGTCGACGGGGCCGCGGCGGCGCTGAAGCTGCCGGAACAGGTCGTGGTGGCGCGTGATGTGGTCCATGCGGCGAACACGTCGGCGGCGTCGATCCCGCTGGCCATGGAGGAGCTGCTGGCCCGGGGCGCGGTGCCGAGCCGTGGCCTGGCGCTGCTGGTGGGCTTCGGCGCGGGCCTGTCCCACGCCGCCCAGGTCGTGTCGCTGCCATGACCGGCGGCGACGGCTCAGCTCAGCCAGGGGGTGGTGAACGCCTGGACGGCGGCTCCGTCGAGGTCGGCGAGCTTGATCGCGGCGAGGCCGCGGGCGGCGTCCGAGGTCTGCACCCGGAACGGCGGTCGCTCGGCGTCGAGCACCTCGATGACGGTGGCCGCCGCGTCGTCCGCGCTCTGCGCCTGCTCGAAGAGACCGGCGGTGGCCCCGAGGTACGCCTTGAAGGCCGCCTCGTAGGGCCCGGCGTTCTCCAGCAGCCCGGGCACGGACGGTGTCAGCCGGGTGACGAACTCGCTGGCCACGGGCCCCGGTTCGACGACCGTGACCGTCACACCCGTACTGGCGGCGACGGGTGCGAGCGACTCCAGGAACCCTTCCAGGGCGAACTTGGCGGCGCAGTACGCCTCGTTGAAGGGCTGTCCGATGAGCCCGCCCAGACTGGACACGGCGATCAGCCGCCCGCCGGTCGCCCGCAGATGCGGCAGCGCCGCCCGGGTCACCTCGACCGCGCCGAGGAAGTTCGTCTCCAGGACGGATCGGAAGGCGTCGACACCGATCTGCTCGACGGTCCCGAGCCGACCGACCCCGGCGTTGTTGACGACGGCGTCCAGGCGTCCGTACGCGCTGATCACCCCTGCGACGGCCGTGGCGACGGACTCCGGTTCGGTCACGTCGAGCCGGACGATCTCCAGCCGGTCGCCCACCCCGGCGGCGTCGGCGGCGGCGCGCAGGGCGTCGCCCCTGCCGGGCTCGCGGAGGGTGGCGACGACCCGCCGGCCGGACACGGCGGCCCGCACGGCGGTGGCCAGGCCGATACCGGAGGAGGTGCCGGTGACGAGGACGGTACGCGGATCGGCGGGGGCGGTCACAGGTGCCATGGGGGTCTCTTCCGTCGGGCGGGGCGCTTTGACGGCACGGTGTCATCACCGCCGGGACGGGCCAACCCCTATGTTCCGGACCCCTTCCCCACCCTTTTTCCCGTTCCCGTCACCCCCTTGACAAGCCGGTGCGGAGCGCGGTGAACCTGAGTGGGCCATGGGGTGGCGGAACCGCCCCCGAAGACTGCCCAATAGGGAACAGTGGACGTCAAGTGATCGTGATTACTTATCAGTTGGTGTTAGCGTGCGTTCATGAGACCGGTCTTTGACATCATCGCGCTGCGCAGTCTGGTGGCGGTCGCGGACGAGGGCGGATTCCGCCGGGCGGCCGAGTCCCTGACGCTGAGCCAGTCCGCGGTCAGCCAGCATGTGCGGCGGCTGGAGAAGACGCTGGGCCGTCCGGTGGTGGAACGGAGCGGACGCTCCGCCCGGTTCACCGCGGCGGGCGAACTCCTCCTCGACGAGGCGCGCTGGATCCTGGGCGTGCACGACGAGGCGGCCCGGCGGCTGCTCGGTGCCGAACCCCAGAGCGTCGTCATCGGCTCGGCGGAGCACGCCGCGGACCAGATCCTGCCCAGGATCACCGCGGCGGTCCAGCGGTCCCTGCCCGCCTGCCAGGTCAGATTCCGCATCGACCGCTCGGCCCGGCTGGTGGAGGCCGTCGACCGCCGGTCCGTCGACGTGGCGGTGTACGTCACCGAGGCGGTCGCCGTCCAGGGCACCCCGGTCGGCGGCCTGCCCCTCAAGTGGTACGCGGCACCGGGCTGGACTCCCCCGCCCGCCCCGGCGCCCCTGCCCCTGGCGGCGATCGAGGAGCCCTGCGCGGTCCGCCGCCAGGCCCTGGACGTGCTCTCCGCCCATGCCATCCCGGCCTCGGTGATCTGCGACGCCGGGTATCTGACCGGCGTACTGGAGGCCACCCGCGCCGGACTCGGCGTGGCCCTGCTGGCGGACACCGCGCGCGGCTACGAGGGCCTGGAGGAGTACGCCGTCCTCCCGCGCTCCCCCGCGATCCGCATGAGCGCCCACGCCCGCCCGGGCGCCGACCCCGCCATGGTCACGAACGTCGTCGAATCGGTCCGCGCGCTGCTCCGCGACCTCAACCCGCCCCGCCGCCGGGTCACTCCCCTGACCTGCACGGACGAAGACCTCACCGACGCCCAGTGGAAATCGGTCGAGCCCCTGCTCCCGGTCGGCGAGCGCGGTCCCTATCCCGAGGGTCTGCGCTCCCAGTTCAACGGGGTCCTGTGGCGGTTCCGCACCGACCGCCCGTGGCGTACGGTCCCCGCCCATTACGGCGCCTGGCAGACCGTCCACCACCGCTTCCACCAGTGGGCGCTGACCGGCACGTTCGCCAGACTCCTGGAGTCCCCGCCGCCCGTCCCGGCCGCCACCCACCCGCACTGGACGACGGCCCTGCGCAAGGCGGCGGAGGAGGAGCGGCGGCTGCGGGACACCAGGTCCGCGGCGGCCCCGGACAGTGGGCGGCTTCCCTGACGGTACGGGGACCTACCGGACGGACAAGGACGTGTCCGGCCGCAGCAGAACCACGGCCGTCCGGTCCACGAGGTCCTTCAGCGCGGGCAGACAGGCCCGTTCGCCGCCGAAGCCGTCCAGCAGCCGATGCGCCTGGTCGCGGAACCGGCCGGTGTCCTCCTCGTACCGGCGCAGCACCGCGGGCGCGAGCAGGTGGCGGGCGAGTTCGGCGCGGGCGGTCTCGGAGTCCCTGGCGTCCGCCCGCAACTGCCTGAGACCCGCGTCGGGCCCGGTCGTGGGCGCCTCTTCCAGGGCGCATGCGAGCAGATAGGTGGCGGTGCCGTTGCGGAGGTCCTCGTTGCGGCCGGACAGGAGGTCTTCCTGGTCGTTGAGGAGCTGCCAGAGCACGCCGAAGACATCACCGAACTCCCGCCACTGTTCGACGCGCGGCTCCGGCGCCCCGGCGAGCAGCGCCGCCATGGCGGTGATCATGCTGAAGGGCGAGCCGGACTTGCCCCGGTAGGCGGCGCCGACCGAGGCGCGGGTGACATCGGCCGTGGAGCCGTGGAGATCCCACAGCTGGCCCTCGGACGCGCCCACCCAGCAGCGGATGATCTCCTCCGCCAGCGGGCCGTGCAGCGCCTCCGGTACCCGGCTCGACCGCACGGCGAGCAGGGGCAGCGGGGCCGCCGCGACGACGGTGGCGAGAAAGGCGTCCCCCGCGTCGAGATCCCCGGCGAATCCGGTGACACCGGAGACACCGGTGCCGGGTGAGTCGGCCAGGTCGTCCAGGGTGCAGGCCGAGGTCCACCACAGCTCGTGCACGACGGCCAGCGGGAGCGCCGGTCGCGCGGAGCCCGTCTCGACCGCGTGGACCATCAACGGCAGCACCGACAAGGGGTACTTGAAGGCACGGTGGCGCAGGAGCGCGGCGACCGCCGCACGCAGTGCGGGCGCCGACGGCCCCAGCAGCGCGAGGACGGCCTCTCTCTCCGCGTCGATCTCCGTGGCCATCTGCCGGTGCACATCGAGGTACGAGGTTGCCAGCACGCGAGCCCCCATCGACGGGATGGTCATGGTCATAGTGGGTCATGTTCGGGTCATGCCGGATCGTGCAGGGTGCGGGGAGCGTGTGTCAACGGTGCCTTATGGGACGCGTGGGGACCGCGGGAGGCCGGATCGCCCCCTGTCTTCGCGTTCGCGCACGGCCCACGCCGCCCTTCGGGTCGTACGCGCCACCGACCTTTGACAGGCTGGGCCCATGACGACGACACCTGACGGACGACCTGTTCCGCCCCCGTTCGCCGATGAGCGCACGATGCTGGAGGCGTGGCTGGACTTCCACCGGGCGACACTGGCCCTGAAGTGCGCGGGGCTCACGGACGAGGAGCTGCGGCGGGCGTCGGTGGCGCCGTCGGCGATGACGTTGCTGGGTTTGGTGCAGCACATGGCCGAGGTGGAACGGAACTGGTTCGGGCGGATCTTCGGCGGCGAGGAGCTGCCCCCGATCTTCGGGGCGGACAACGACTTCGGTTTCGGACTCGCGCCGGACCGGGGACTCGACGCGGTGACGGCGGCCTGGCAGCGGGAGGTCGCCCGGGGGCGCGAGCTGATCTCGACGGCATCGCTCGACGACTCCGGACACCTCTCGCCGGAGGAGGCCGCTCAGGTCGGCGGTGACGGCCTCTCGCTGCGCTGGATCCTGATCCACCTGATCGAGGAGTACGCCCGCCACAACGGGCACGCGGACCTGATCCGCGAACGGATCGACGGCGTCAGGGGGGCGTGAGGGCGATGAGGGCGATGAGGGCGATGAGGGCGATGAGGAAGGATGACCGGATCCGGGCGCCTCGCGGAGTGGGGACTGCTTGACTGCCCGTATGTCTTCCGCACTTGGTGTCTCCCGACCCGACCAGGCCGCCTACATGCTGCGGGCCGCCGCCCGCGACGCCGGCCGCGCCTACAAGCAACAGTTGCTGGATCTGCTGGACGTCCGGGCGGGCCACACCGTCCTGGACGTCGGGTGCGGCCCGGGTACGGATCTGCCGGCGCTGGCCGAACGGGCCGGGGCCACCGGCTCGGTCATCGGCGTCGACCAGGATCCGGCGATGCTGGCCCGCGCCCGGGAGCGTACGGACGGCCTGCCCCGGGTGGAGTTCCGCGAGGGGGACGCCCATGACCTCCCGGTCGCGCCCGGCTCGGTGGACCGGGCGAAGGTCGACCGGGTCCTGATGCATGTGGCCGACCCGGGCGAGGTGCTCGCGCAACTGCACCGGGTGACCCGGCCGGGCGCGCGGATCGGGCTGGCCGAACCCGACTGGGACACCCTGATCGTCGACGCCGAGGACCTGGGGACGAGCCGCGCCTTCACCCGCTACACCACGGCGGCGGTGGTCCGTCAGGCGACCATCGGACGTGCCCTTCCCCGGCTCGCCGAGCGCGCGGGCTTCCGGGTCGAGACCGTACTGACGACGACCCCCCTGTTCCGCGACGTCGAGGAGGCGGACTACACCCTGGGGCTCGGCCGCAACCTGGAGCGGGCCATCGCGGCGGGACACATCGACCCGGTGCGCGGGCGTCGCTGGTTCACGGACCTGTCCGACGGGTCCTTCTACGCGTCGTTCACGCTGGTGAGCGTGGTGTGCGTGCGCTGACCGCCGCCTCAGAGCATCGCCAGCCCCGGATCGTGGAGCACCGCGCCGATGTCGGCGAGGAGCTGGGAGCCCTGCTGTCCGTCGATCAGCCGGTGGTCGAAGGACAGGGCGAGCTGGGTCACCCAGCGCGGCTCGATCGACTCCGCGCCGGAGGCGTCCGTCACCACCCACGGGGTGCGGCGGATGGCGCCCATGGCCAGGATGGCCGCCTCACCGGGGTTGATGATCGGCGTCCCGGTGTCGACCCCGAACACCCCCACGTTGGTGAGGGTGACGGTCCCGTCCGTCATCGACCGGGGCGTGGCCTTGCCGGACCGGGCCATGCCGGTCAACTCGGCGATCGCCTCGGCCAGTTCACGCAGTGACATCAGGTCGGCGCGCTTGATGTTGGGGACGATCAGGCCCCGGTCCGTCGCCGCCGCGATCCCCAGGTTCACATAGTGCTTGAGCACGATCTCCTGCGCCGCCTCGTCCCAACTGGCGTTCGCGTCGGGGGTGTTGCGCAGGGCCAGCAGCAGCGCACGGGCGACGAACAGCAGCGGGGTGACTCGCAGCTCCCGGAACTCACGCCGGGCGGCGACCGTCTCCCGCAACCGCATGGTGGCCGTGACGTCCACGGTCATGAACTCGGTGACATGCGGCGCGGTGAACGCCGAGGCGACCATCGCGGCGGCGGTGTGCTTGCGCACCCCCCGGATGGGGACCCGGGTCTCGGTGCCGGGTTCCTGGGCGGTGGCCCGGGACGAGGTGGCCGCAGTCGGCGCAGCCGCTGCCGCCCGGTGGACGTCGTCGCGGGTGACGGTGCCCGCCGGGCCGGTCGGGGCGACCGTGGTGAGGTCCACCCCCAGATCCTTGGCGAGCTTGCGGACCGGGGGTTTGGCGGCGGTGCGCTCGGTGGGTACGGGGGTGGGGGTGGGTGCCTGCTCGGGGACCTGTGCGGCGGACTGCGGCGCCCTGCGGCGACGGCGCCGCCCGCCGCCGCCCGCCTGAGGACCGTAACCCACCAGCATGGGCTCCCCGTCGCTGTCCGCACCGCCGCCGCCACCGCTCGGGGCGGTGGCCGGTGCCGGGGCGCTCTCGGTCACGATGGTGATCAGGGGCCGGCCGACCGGGAGGGTCTCGCCCTCCCGGGCGTGCAGGGTGCCGACCACGCCGGCGTACGGGGACGGCAGTTCCACCGCCGCCTTGGCGGTCTCGACCTCGACGAGGGTCTGATTGACCTCGACGGTGTCACCCGCCTTCACGGACCAGTGCAGGATCTCGGCCTCGGTGAGTCCCTCGCCGACATCGGGGAGCAGGAAGACTTGTTCTGACACGGTGACCGGCTCCTCTAGTAACTCAGGCTGTGGTCGAGGGCGTCGAGGATCCGGTCGACACCGGGCAGCCAGTCCGATTCCAGACGGCTGGGCGGGTACGGGGTGTCGTACCCGGTGATCCGCAGCACCGGCGCTTCGAGGTGGTGGAACTCCTCCTGCTGGATGCGTGCGGCCAGTTCGGCGCCGAAGCCGTGGGACAGGGACGCCTCGTGGGTGACCAGGGCCCGCCCGGTGCGGTGCACCGACTCCCGTACGGTGGCCATGTCCAGCGGTGACAGACTGCGCAGGTCGACGACCTCCAGGCTGCGGCCCTCCTCGGCGGCGGCGTCGGCGGCTTCGAGGGCGAGGGCGACCGTCGGGCCGTAGGCGATGAGGGTGGCGTCGGTGCCGGGGCGGACGATCCGCGCCTGGTCCAGCGGCGGCGGCTGCTCGTCGGTGACCTCGCCCTTGGCCCAGTAGTGCCGCTTGGGTTCGAGGAAGACGACCGGGTCGTCGTCGGCGATGGACTGGCGGATCATGTCGTAGGCGTTCTGCGGGGTGGAGCAGGTGACCACCTTGAGGCCCGCCGTGTGGGCGAAGTAGACCTCGGGCGACTCGGAGTGATGCTCGATGGAGCCGATGCCGCCGCCGTAGGGGATGCGCAGGGTCACCGGCAGGGTGATGACTCCGCCCGAGCGGTGCCGCAGCTTGGCGAGCTGGCTGATGATCTGGTTGACGGCCGGGTAGACGAACCCGTCGAACTGGATCTCGCACACCGGGCGGTAGCCGCGCATCGCCAGGCCGATGGCGGTGCCGACGATGCCCGCCTCGCCGAGCGGCGAGTCGACGACCCGCAGGTTCCCGAACTCCTTCTGGAGCCCGTCGGTGACCCGGAACACCCCGCCGAGCCGTCCGATGTCCTCGCCCATCAGCAGGACTTTGGGGTCTTCCCGAAGTGCGCTGCGCAGGCCGTTGTTGAGGGCCTTGACCATGGAGATCTTCATCGGGTGGCTCCGCTCTCCTGGTCGGCGGCGACGAACGCAAGGTGCTCGGCGCGCTGGCGTCCGAGTTCGGGGGACATCGCGGTGTGGGTGTGTTCGAAGGGCCCGGCGCTCGACGGCTCGGGCAGCGCGCGGCAGCCGGATCTCATGTGTGCGGCGAGTTCCTGTTCCTGCCGCTCGATGCCGGCGAAGAACGCGTCGTCGGTGGGGCCGTTGGCGATCAGGTGCAGGCGCAGCCGCTCCAGCGGGTCCTTGGCGGCCCACTCGTCCTCCTCGGCGGCGGGGCGGTAGCGGGTGGCGTCGTCGGCGGTGGTGTGGGCGTTCATCCGGTAGGTGACGGCCTCGATGAGGGTCGGGCCGCCGCCGGAGCGGGCCCGGTCGAGGGCGTCGGTGGTCGCCGCGAGAC
>NZ_JBHYUG010000159.1:0-9232 GCF_042749375.1 Streptomyces sp. NPDC059477
CGTCCCACCCCCGGCATGATGCCGCAGCGTCCGGCGGCCGGTCCGCGTCCCGGCGGCGGTGGCCCCGGTGGCCGCGGTCCCGGTGGCGGTGGCCGTCCCGGTGGCGGTGGCGGCGGTCGTCCCGGCGGTGGGTTCGCCGGTCGTCCCGGCGGTCCCGGTGGCGGTGGCGGCGGTTTCGCCGGTCGTCCCGGTGCTCCGGGTGGCGGTGGCGGTTTCGCCGGTCGTCCCGGTGGTCCCGGTGCGGGTGGCGGCGGTGGCCGTCCCGGCTTCGGCGGCCGTCCCGGCGGTCCCGGTGGCCGCGGTGGCACGCAGGGCGCCTTCGGCCGTCCCGGCGGTCCGGCCCGGCGTGGCCGCAAGTCGAAGCGGCAGCGGCGCCAGGAGTACGAGGCCATGCAGGCGCCCAGCGTCGGCGGTGTGATGCTGCCGCGCGGCAACGGCGAGGCCATCCGGCTCTCCCGTGGCGCGTCGCTCACCGACTTCGCGGAGAAGATCAACGCCAACCCGGCGTCCCTCGTCGCGGTCATGATGAACCTCGGCGAAATGGTCACGGCCACCCAGTCCGTCTCCGACGAGACGCTGGAACTCCTCGCGGGCGAGATGAACTACACGGTTCAGATCGTCAGCCCCGAGGAGGAGGACCGTGAGCTGCTGGAGTCCTTCGACATCGAGTTCGGTGAGGACGAGGGCGGCGAGGAGGACCTCGTGGTCCGTCCGCCGGTCGTCACCGTCATGGGTCACGTCGACCACGGAAAGACCCGGCTGCTCGACGCCATCCGCAAGACCAACGTCATCGCGGGCGAGGCCGGCGGCATCACCCAGCACATCGGTGCCTACCAGGTCGCGACCGAGGTCAACGCCGAAGAGCGCAAGATCACCTTCATCGACACCCCGGGTCACGAGGCGTTCACCGCCATGCGTGCCCGTGGTGCCCGCTCGACCGACATCGCGATCCTGGTCGTCGCGGCCAACGACGGCGTCATGCCGCAGACGGTCGAGGCGCTCAACCACGCGAAGGCGGCCGACGTCCCGATCGTGGTCGCGGTCAACAAGATCGACGTCGAGGGCGCCGACCCGACCAAGGTGCGCGGCCAGCTCACCGAGTTCGGACTGGTGGCCGAGGAGTACGGCGGCGAGACCATGTTCGTCGACATCTCCGCCAAGCAGGGGCTGAACATCGACTCCCTGCTGGAGGCCGTGATCCTCACCGCCGACGCCTCGCTCGACCTGCGGGCCAACCCGCACCAGGACGCGCAGGGCATCTCGATCGAGTCCCGGCTCGACCGCGGTCGCGGCGCCGTCTCCACGGTCCTCGTCCAGCGAGGCACCCTGCGGGTCGGCGACACGATGGTCGTGGGCGACGCCTACGGCCGGGTGCGCGCCATGCTCGACGACAACGGCAACAACGTCGCCGAGGCGGGTCCGTCGACGCCGGTCCAGGTCCTGGGCCTGACCAACGTCCCGGGCGCGGGTGACAACTTCCTGGTGGTCGAGGAGGACCGTACGGCCCGCCAGATCGCCGAGAAGCGTGCCGCCCGCGAGCGCAACGCGGCCTTCGCCAAGCGCACGCGCCGTGTCTCGCTGGAGGACCTGGACAAGGTCCTGAAGGCCGGCGAGGTCCAGCAGCTCAACCTGATCATCAAGGGCGACGCGTCCGGATCGGTCGAGGCACTGGAATCCTCCCTGCTCCAGCTCGACGTCGGCGAAGAGGTCGACATCCGGGTCCTGCACCGCGGCGTCGGTGCGGTCACGGAGTCGGACATCGACCTCGCCATGGGTTCCGACGCCATCGTCATCGGCTTCAACGTCCGCGCGGCCGGCCGTGCCGCGCAGATGGCCGAGCGCGAGGGCGTGGACGTCCGCTACTACTCGGTCATCTACCAGGCGATCGAGGAGATCGAGGCGGCCCTCAAGGGCATGCTCAAGCCGGAGTTCGAAGAGGTCGAGCTGGGCACGGCGGAGATCCGCGAGGTCTTCAAGTCGTCCAAGCTCGGCAACATCGCGGGTGTCCTCATCCGCTCCGGCGAGGTCAAGCGCAACACCAAGGCCCGACTGGTCCGCGACGGCAAGGTCATCGCGGAGAACCTCAACATCGAGGGCCTGCGCCGCTTCAAGGACGATGTCACCGAGATCCGCGAAGGGTTCGAGGGCGGTATCAACCTCGGCAACTTCAACGACATCAAGGTCGACGACGTCATCGCGACGTACGAGATGCGCGAGAAGCCGCGGGTGTAACCAGCCAACGGTTCATGCTGGCCGGCGGGACTTCAGTCCCGTCGGCCAGCACGCTGTCATCGCCCTTGAGGCCGATGCCCCCAGGGGCGCGGGGAACTGCGCGAGCAACCCCCCACGACTCGCACCCGCACACTGACGGACAACACAACGGGCCGCCCGCCCGCAGGGCAGGGCGAAACCCGGTCGAACGCCCGGCAGGGGCGCGGTACCGTTCTTGATGTCCCGCCCACCCAACCGGCGCGGGCACCGATCCCGTACCGGCGGGTTAACCGGAAAACACATGTACGTGGGGACACTGTCCTTCGACCTCCTCCTCGGCGATGTCCACTCGCTGAAGGAGAAGCGCTCCGTCGTCCGCCCGATCGTCGCCGAACTCCAGCGGAAATTCGCGGTGAGCGCGGCCGAGGTGGACCATCTGGACCTTCATCGCCGGGCCGTCGTCGGCCTCGCGGTGGTCTCCGGCGACACGGGGCATGTGACCGATGTGCTGGACCGGTGCGAACGGCTGGTGGCCGGCCGCCCCGAGGTGGAGCTGCTGTCGGTCAGGCGCCGCCTCCACGGCGACGACGACTGACCGCGAACACCACACGACGTACGACAGGAAAGAACGGGAGACGGACCAGTGGCCGACAACGCGCGTGCCAAACGGCTGGCGGACCTCATTCGAGAGGTCGTGGCCCAGAAGCTCCAGCGCGGGATCAAGGACCCGCGGCTCGGCTCGCACATCACCATCACGGACACCCGGGTCACGGGTGACCTGAGGGAGGCGACCGTCTTCTACACCGTGTACGGGGACGACGAGCAGCGGCAGGAGGCAGCCGCCGGCCTGGAGAGCGCCAAGGGCATCCTGCGCTCCGAGGTCGGCAAGGCCGCCGGGGTGAAGTTCACCCCGACCCTGGCCTTCGTCGCCGACGCCCTCCCGGACACCGCGAAGACCATCGAGGACCTCCTCGACAAGGCCCGCCAGTCCGACGAGAAGGTACGCGAGGCATCCTCCGGCGCCACCTACGCAGGGGACGCCGACCCGTACAAGAAGCCCGGCGAGGACGAGGACGACGCCGCCGAATGACCGAGAAGCCCACCCCGCCCGACGGCCTGGTCATCGTCGACAAGCCGTCGGGCTTCACCTCGCACGACGTGGTCGCCAAGATGCGCGGCATCGCCAGGACCCGGCGCGTCGGCCACGCGGGCACCCTCGACCCGATGGCGACGGGCGTCCTCGTCCTCGGCATCGAGCGCGCCACCAAGCTGCTCGGCCATCTCGCGCTGACCGAGAAGGAGTACCTGGGCACGATCCGGCTGGGCCAGAGCACCGTCACCGACGACGCCGAGGGCGAGATCACGAGGTCGGTCGACGCCTCGAAGGTCACCCGCGACGCCGTCGACACGGAGGTCGCGAAGCTCACCGGCCCCATCATGCAGGTGCCGTCCAAGGTCAGCGCCATCAAGATCGACGGCGTGCGCTCCTACAAGCGGGCCCGCGAGGGCGAGGACTTCGAGATCCCGGCCCGCCCCGTCACCGTCTCGTCCTTCGGGGTGTACGACGTCCGGGACGCGGTCGCCGAGGACGGCACGCCCGTGCTCGACCTGGTCGTGTCCGTCGTCTGCTCCTCCGGCACCTACATCCGCGCCCTCGCCCGCGACGTGGGCGCGGGCCTCGGCGTCGGCGGGCACCTCACCGCGCTGCGTCGCACCCGGGTCGGGCCGTACAAGCTCGACACGGCCCGGACGCTGGACCAGCTCCAGAAGGAGCTGACCGTGATGCCGGTCGCCGAGGCCGCCGGTGCCGCGTTCCCGCGCTGGGACGTCGACACCCGGCGGGCGAAGCTGCTCGCCAACGGGGTGCGGCTGGAGATGCCCGAGGAGTACGCGGGCGCCGGTGCGGTGGCCGTCTTCGGGCCCGGGGGCGGTTTCCTCGCGCTCGTGGAGGAGCAGCGGGGGAAGGCGAAGAGCCTGGCCGTCTTCGGGTGAGTACGGATGCCTGAGCGGGGCCTGTGTGCCCGTGGAGCGGCGGTCACGGGGTAGTGCCTGCCCACCGCTCCACGGTCCCCCCTCGGTTCCCCCTCTCCTAGGGTTTCCAAGGGACGGCGTCTGTTCACCCGTTCAGGCGGGCGCTTGGAGTGAACCCCGGGAGTGCAAGGGGGCGCGTTCGCCACCCGCTGTGTTCCCCCGATCACGGCCCGCCTACCGTCGTACACAGGTACGTGGTGGGTGGGGAGGTTCGACCATGGCGGGACGGCCCGGTCCCACCCCCTCCGGCGGGGCGCTCCGCGCGGCGGACGGCCCCGCCCTCGTCCATCTCCACGATCTCGCCGGACGCCCCCGCGGCCTCGGCTTCCTCGCCGACCACCACGGCACCCTGATCACCAGCCACGAGGCCGTCGACGGACTGCGCCGGCTCGTGCTGCGGACCGCCGGGGACCGCGCCTGCACGGTGACCGCCGACGACATCACCGCCCTGCCCGGCCGTGATCTGGCGCTCGTACGGACCGACGGACTCGGCGTGGACCCGCTGCCCGTCACCGCGCGCGAGCGGATCGGGACCGGCGGCTATGCGCGGCTCGCCGCCGGATGCTGGCGCGAGGCCCGGGTGCTGGGCACCACCGAGGTGACCTACACCGCCACCGACCGCGTCCATCTCCTGGACGACGCCCTGGAGCTGGCCATCGGCACGGCAGGGCGGGACGCGCTGCGGCTCGGCGGCGGCGCGGCGGGCGGCCCGCTGCTCGACACCGCCACCGGCACGGTGATCGGCGTGATCGGCACCGCCCTGCGCTCCGGCGCGCGCGACAGCGGCTTCGCGGTGCCGCTGCGCCCCGCCGCCGAAGGCCCCCTCGCCGACCTGCTCGAACGCAACGCCGCGACCGTCCCCGCCTACGGCGCCGACCTCAATCTCGCGGGCGTCCTGGAACTGACGGCCACCTCGGTCGGCTCCGACGGCCCCATGGGCGCGCTCACCGGCCGGGCGACGGTGGTCCCGGTGGCACGGGCCGCGGTCGCCGCCGGGTTCGCCGCCTTCACCGCGGGCGGCGCCGACGTCCTCGCCCTGATCGGGCCGCCCGGCAGCGGCCGTACGACGGAACTGGCGGCCCTCGCCGCCCACCGCGGCAGTGGCAGCGCGCCCGCGCCGACCCTGTGGCTGCGCGGCGCCGATCTACAGAACCGGGACGCCTCGGTGGCGGACGCGGCCGACCGCGCACTGGCCCGTGCCGCCCGGATCGTCGGCGCCTCCCGCCCCGGACTCCCCGAGCGGTTCGGCGACCTGACGCTCGAACGGCTCGCCCGGCCGGCCCGCGCCGCCGGACGCCCGCTGCTGATCCTGCTCGACGGCCCCGAGGAGATGCCGCCGGTCCTCGCCCACCGGCTGGGCGAGTGGACCCGGGGCACGGCCCGCCGGCTGGCGGAGAGCGGGGCGCGGATGGTGGTGGGGTGCCGGGCGGAGTACTGGGAGGTCGCCGGGGAGGGGTTCACGACGGGGGTCGGAGACGGATTCGCGGCAAGGGACGGAGACGCGTTCGCGGCGGGCGCCGGGTGCGAGTCGGGCGGAGTGGCCGCGCCGCACGGCGTCGCCGTCGAAGTGCCCTCGGTCGTGCCGCTCGGTGATCTCACCGGGGGCGAGGCCCGCGAGGCCCGGTCCCGGTACGGCATCCCGGAGGGCGCCCTGGTCCCCGCCGACGCCCGCCACCCGCTCACCCTGCGTCTGCTCTCCGAGGTACGGGCCGCCCTGCCGGAGGCCCCCGAACCCCGGGCGCTCGACCGGTACGACGTGCTCGCCGCCCATCTCGACCTGATGTGCCTGCGCATCGCCGTACGGATCGCCGCCGAGAACGGCATGGCGGGCCGGGCCGTCCGCCGGCTCGCCACCAAGGTCGCCGGACAGGTCCATGAGGCCGCGCGGGGCAGTCTGGGGCCCGGACAGGGGGAGCTGGACCGGGCCGCGTTCGAGGCGGTGTTCCCGTGGGGCCCCGCGCCCCGCGGGCTCGGCGGGGGCACCGGCTGGGCGTCGGCCGTGCTCGCCGAGGGGCTCCTCGTCCCCGCGGGCGGCGGCTACCGCTTCGCCCACGAGGAACTCGCCGACTGGATCCAGGGCATGCACCTCGACCTCGACGAGGCCCTGCACGCCCTGCTCCACCGCAGCCGCGAGCCCGCCGTCGCACCGCACCCCTTCCCCGTGCCCCACCACCGCATCGGACCGGTCGTCCAGTCGCTGCTGCTCCTCGCCCGCCAGCAGGACACCCACCGACTCGGCCTGAAACTGGCGGAGTTGGTACGGGCGCTGGACGCCGACCCCGCCTCCTGGTGGGCGGCGCGGCTGCTCGGCGAGGTGCTGCGCCAGGTGCCCGACGCGACCCCGTACCTCACCGCGCTGCGACTGCTGGCCGACCGGATCGTGCGGTGGCGGGGGGACGGGCGGGCGGTGCCCGTCGAGTTCGGGCCCGGCTTCTGGACCGGGCTCGCGGTGCCCGGCGCCGAGCGGCTCGACCTGCTGCGCCGACTGGTGCTCGCCGACCCGGCGCCGGACGGGCGCGCCGGGCCACGCCATCTCGACCCCCACACCGTACAGCCGCTGCTCATGCGGTGGTTCGACGACGAGCGGGCGCTGCCCGCGACCCCGCACGCCACCGTGGCGACCGCCGCGCAGGCGCTGCTGCACACGCATCGGCGGCGCGCTCTCGACGACCTCACCGAGGCGCTCGCCGAGCGGGCGCATCCACGGGCCGAGGAGCTGCTGGCCGTGCTCGCGGAGGAGGAGCCGTCGGCGAGCTGCCGGGCCGTGGACCGCTGGGCGCGCGACCCGCGTCCGGCCCGGCACGAGAGCGCCATGGTCCACGGGCTGCGCACCGGCCCCCATGTCCGCTCCGACGCCGACCGCGGCCTCCTGCGGCACGCGGCGCTGTGCGTGCTCGCCGCACCCGCCGACGCCCCCCTGCACGGAGCGGCGCTCGGCATCCTGGTCCGCGACCCGCGCAGCCGGGCCCGGCATCTGCCGAAGGCGCTCGCCCGGTTCGGGGCGGGCGACCCCCGGCTGCCCGCCGCCGCCCTGCTCGCGGCGCTGGACACCGATCCGGAACCGGTCCTGGAGGCGTTCCGGACCCGGCTGGCCACCGGCGGCGGGCCGGTCACCGCCGACGGGGGCGTGGCCGACGCGCTGTGGATCCTCCTCGATGCCACCCCGGCCGCGCTCGCCCGCCGGGTCGCCGTGCTGGTGGGGGAGGCGGTGGAGCGGCGGCCCGCGTGCGCGGGTGTGGTGGCCGAGTGGGCGGACGCCCGGCTCGACCTGCCGGATCTCGGCCGCGCGGTGGTGTTTCCGCTGGTGGCGGAGTTGCTGGCGGGGGGCTGCGAGCGGGCGCGGGGAGCGCTGGCCGGGGTGCTAGGCGAGGGCGGGGCCGCCGCCCGCTCGTCCACTCGCTCGTCCACTCGCTCGTCCACTCGCTCGTCCACTCGCTCGTCGCGCGCGGAGCTGCGCGAGGCTCTGCTGGCCAGGGAGCGGGAGCCGGGCGTACTGGACGCGCTGCTGCGCGGGGTGGTCGCGAGCCGCCCCGGGCTCGCTGACCGGCCGGACCAGGAGCTGGGCGCGCTGGTGCGCCGGATCGGCCTCCTGCTGGTCCGCACCCCCGAGGGCGCCGCGTGCTTCGACCGGGGGCTCGTCGACCTGGGGCGGCAGGTGCCCGGCTTCGCCGCGCAGGTGGCGGGGTGGCTGACACGGACGCCGCAGGAGTGGGCGGCGATGGTGGGGCCCAGCACCCGCCGGATGATCGGGAGCCTGGCGGGGGTGCGGGTGCCCGCGTGAGCGGGCCGGGGGAGGGGGCCCGTGGGAGGGGGTGGGCGTGCGCCCGGTCACAGCGTGGACGCCGATGCGGGGCCGGGGCATCCGGCATGGCACCCTTAGACCTGCGTAAGAAGCATCCGTTAACACAGACACGGGTTCGAGGAGCGGTCACAGTGCAACGCTGGCGTGGCTTGGAGGACATCCCCGAGGACTGGGGACGCAGCGTCGTCACCATCGGCTCCTACGACGGAGTACACCGCGGCCACCAGCTGATCATCCGGCACGCCGTGGAGCGCGCCCGCAAGCTGGGTGTGCCGTCCGTCGTAGTCACCTTCGACCCGCATCCCAGCGAGGTCGTCCGTCCGGGCAGCCACCCTCCGCTGCTCTCCCCGCACCACCGCCGGGCCGAACTGATGGCCGAGCTGGGGGTGGACGCGCTGCTGATCCTCCCCTTCACGGCCGAGTTCTCGAAGCTCTCGCCCGCCGAGTTCATCGTGAAGGTCCTGGTGGACAAGCTGCACGCCAGGGCGGCCGTCGAGGGCCCGAACTTCCGCTTCGGCCACAAGGCCGCGGGCAATGTCGAGTTCCTCGCCGAGCAGGGCAAGATCTACGACTTCGAGGTCGAGGTCGTCGACCTGTGCCTGACCGGGGAGGCGGGCGGCGGACAGCCGTTCTCGTCCACCCTGACCCGGGGCCTGGTCGCCACGGGCGATGTGGCGGGCGCCGCCGAGATCCTCGGGCGTCCGCACCGCGTCGAGGGCGTGGTGGTGCGCGGCGCCCAGCGCGGGCGCGAGCTGGGCTACCCGACGGCGAACCTGGAGACCCTGCCCCACACGGCGATCCCGGCCGACGGGGTGTACGCGGGGTGGCTGCACGCCCAGGGCGAGGCGATGCCGGCCGCGATCTCGGTCGGCACCAACCCGCAGTTCGACGGCACCGAGCGCACGGTGGAGGCGTACGCCATCGACCGGGTGGGGCTCGATCTGTACGGGCTGCATGTCGCCGTCGACTTCCTCGCGTTCGTCCGCGGGCAGGCGAGGTTCGATTCGCTCGACGGGCTGCTGGAGCAGATGGCGGTGGATGTGAAGAAGTGCCGGGAGTGGGTGGCGGAGGCGGAAGCCGAGGCCGCGCGGGGGAAGTAGCTCCCGGGTTGAGCGCGGGCCCTGGGGGGGCCGCGGGGGGGGGCGGGCGCCCCCCGCGAGCCCAGGGGGGACCGGGGCGGGCGGGGAA
>NZ_JBHYUG010000160.1:0-9229 GCF_042749375.1 Streptomyces sp. NPDC059477
GTTGCCGTTGACCGACAACGGCAAGGTCGATCACCGGGCGCTGCCCGCGCCGGTGTTCGCGTCCGGCGCGGGCCGGGAGCCGCGTACCGTCACCGAGAAGCTGCTGTGCGAGCTGTTCGCCGAGGTGCTCGGGCGGGAGCGGGTCGGGGTGCGGGACAGCTTCTTCGAGCTGGGCGGCGACTCGATCATGTCGATGCAGCTCGCCGCGCGCGGCACCCGCCGGGGCGTGGTGTTCAGCGCGCAGGACGTCTTCGAGCACGAGACCCCGGCCGCCATCGCCGCCGTCGCCCGCCTGGACACCGACGGCGACACCGACCGCGACGGCGACACCGGGCCCGTACCGCCGACCCCCGCCGTCGCCGCGTCCGGCGCCGCCGCCGCGCGCCCCGGGTTTGCCCAGTGGACGGTGGTCGGCGCGCCGCCCGCGCTGGGACTTGAGACCCTCACCGCGGGGCTCGGCGCCCTGCTCGACACCCACGACATGCTGCGCGCGCGGGCCGAGGACGGGCCCGTACTGGTGGTCGGGGAACGGGGCGCCGTCGACCCGGCGGACCTGATCTCCGTACTGCGCGTGACCGACCCCGGCGAGCTGGACGGGGCCGCCCAGCGGGCCGCCCGCGCGGCGGCGGGACGGCTCGACCCGGCCGCCGGCGCGATGCTCCGGCTGATCTGGGTGGACGCCGGGCCCGACCACGTGGGCCGGCTGGTGTTCGTCGCGCACCACCTGATCGTGGACGGCGTGTCCTGGCGGATCCTGCTGCCCGACCTCCGCGCCGCCTGCGAGGCCGCCGCCCAGGGCCGTACCCCCGAAACCGCCCCCGTCGGCACCTCCTACCGGCGCTGGGCCACCCTTCTGGAGTCCGCGGCCCTGCACCCGGACCGGGTCGCCGAACTCGACGGCTGGCGCGGGCTGCTGCGCGACGGCGACCCCCTGATCGGCACCCGGCCGCTCGACCCGGCCCGCGACACCGCCGCCACCACCGAACGCCACACCTGGACCCTGCCCGCGCCCCAGGCCCGGGTGATCGTCGAACGGACCCCCGGCGTCTTCCACTGCGGTGTCCACGACGTGCTCCTCGCCACCCTCGCCGCGGCCGTCGTAGAGTGGCGCACCGGGACGGGCCGGGATGTTCGGGATGTTCATCATGTTCAGGATGTTCAGGACGTCCGGGATGTTCTGGTGGATGTCGAAGGGCACGGCCGTACGGCGCTGTCCGGCGCCGAACTGTCCCGTACCGTCGGCTGGTTCACCGGTGTCCACCCGGTCCGTATCGACCTCGAAGACCTCGACCTCGGCGCCGCCGCGAACGGCGGACCGGCCGCGGGCGCCCTGCTGAAGGCCGTCAAGGACCAGACGCGGGCCGTCCCCGGCGAGGACGGCCTCGGCCACGGCCTGCTGCGCCACCTCAACCCCGACACGGCGGCCGTGCTGGCCGCGCTCCCCACCCCCCAGGTCGGCTTCAACTACTTGGGCCGTTTCCCCGCCCCGACGCCGGACGTCCACCCCTGGCAGCCCGCCGGTCCCCAGGCGATCGGCGGCTCCAACGCCCCCGACATGCCCGTCAAGCACGTCCTCGGCGCGGGCGCGGTCATCCGCGACAGCGCCGCCGGACCCGAACTCTCCCTCCTCCTCGCCCACCCCACGGGCCCGCTCGACACCGCCGCCGTCACCCGCCTCGGCCACACCTGGCTACGGCTCCTCGGCGGCCTCGCCGCCCACACCACCGACCCGGCGGCCGGCGGTCACACCGCCTCCGACTTCCCGCTCCTCGACCTCGACCAGGACGACGTCGACGAACTTGAGGCCGAGTTCGCCGACGAGGCCCCGTAGCCGACGGCCCACGGCCACCGATCCACCGCCGCCCGTCCCCCCTGTCCCCGTCGCCTGTCCCCGCCGCCCCGCCCCGTCCGGCCCCCGCACGTCTGTGAGGAGAGTTACGCGATGACCCGATCCCAGGTCGAGGACGTCTGGCCGCTGTCGCCGCTCCAGGAGGGCCTGCTCTTCCACGCGGCCTTCGACAGCGACGGGCCGGACGTCTACCAAGGGCAGCGGCTCCTGGACCTGGACGGCCCCGTGGACGCCGGCCGGCTGCGCGCGTCCTGGCAGGCGCTGGCCGCCCGGCACCCGGTGCTGCGGGCGGGCTTCAGGCGCCGCAAGTCGGGCGAGGCGGTCCAGGTCATCGCCCGCAGCGTCGAACTCCCCTGGCGGGCGGAGGATCTGACGGGACTGGACGCCGAGGCGGCCGGGGCCAAGATGGCGGAGCTGGCCGCCGAGGACCGCGCCCACCGCTTCAGCCTCGCCGCCCCGCCGCTGCTCCGGCTGCTCCTGCTGCGGCTGGCCGACGACCGGCACCGGCTGGTCATCACCAGCCACCACATCATCATGGACGGCTGGTCCATGCCCGTCCTGCTGCACGAGCTGACCGACATCTACGCGGCCGGCGGCGACTCCTCCCACCTGCCCGCCCCCAGCTCCTACCGCGACTACCTCGCCTGGCTGGCCCGCCAGGACAAGGACGCCGCCCATACCGCCTGGCGGGCCGAACTCCTCGGCGCCGACGAACCCACCCTGGCCGCCCCCGCCGACCCGGCCCGCACCCCGGTGCTGCCCGAGAGCCTGATCGCCGATCTCGCCGAGGAGCCGACCGCCCGGCTGACCGCGTTCGCGCGCAGCGCCGGCCTCACCCTCAACACGGTCGTCCAGGGCGCCTGGGCCATGGTCCTGGCGCGGCTGTCGGGCCGTACGGACGTGGTCTTCGGCGCCACCGTCGCCGGGCGTCCCGCCGGGCTCGCGGGCGTCGAGTCGATGATCGGCATGTTCATCAACACCCTCCCGGTGCGCGTCGCGCTGGACGCCGAGCGCCCGGCGGTGGAGGTGCTCAAGCAGCTCCAGAGCCGTCAGTCCGCGCTCATCGCCCACCAGCACGTCGGCCTCGCCGAGATCCAGCGGCTGGCCGGCCCGGCCGCCACCTTCGACACCCTCGTCGTCTTCGAGAACTACCCCCGCCCGCCCGAGCGACCGGCCGCCCCCGACGCCTTCACCCTGCGCTTCGCCGCCGGTCAGGAGACCGCCCACTATCCGCTGACCCTGGTCGCCGTCCCCAAGGAGCGGATGCTCTTCAAGCTCGACTACCGCCCCGACCTCTACGACCGTGCCACCGCCGAGGCGATCTTCGGCCGGGTCGTCCGCGTCCTGGAACAGCTCGCCGCCGACCCCCGGCAGCCGGTCGGCCGCATCGACGCCCTGCGCGACTCCGAACGGACCCTGGTCGTCGACGACTGGAACACGACCGGCACCGCGACCCCGCAGGCGTCGTCCGTCCCGGAGCTGTTCCGGCGCCGAGCGGCACGGACGCCTCAGGCGGTCGCCGTCTCGGACGGCACCCGCGAGCTGACCTACGCCCGGCTCGACGCGGACTCCGCCCGGCTGGCCGCCCACCTCGCCGCCGAAGGCGTACGTCCCGGAGACCGCGTCGCCGTCGTCCTGGAACGCTCCGCCGAACTCGTCACCACCCTGCTCGCCGTCTGGCGCGCGGGCGCCGCCTACGTACCCGTGGACACCGGCTACCCGGCCGAGCGGATCGCGTTCCTGCTCGGGGACTGCGCCCCGGCGGCCGTGGTGTGCTCCGGCGCGACCCGGGCGCTGATACCGGACGGGACACCCGGACGGCTCGTCGCGCTGGACGACCCGTCGTTCACGGAGGACGGCGGTGCGGCGGCCGGCACGGTGGGGCCGCCGCCCGTCGTGGACCTCGGCCCGGACGATCTCGCCTACGTGATGTACACCTCCGGGTCGACGGGGACGCCCAAGGGGGTCGCCGTGCCGCACGGGAGCGTGGCGGCGCTGGTCGGGGAGCGCGGCTGGGGCGTCGGCGCCGGGGACGCGGTGCTGTTCCACGCCCCGCACGCCTTCGACATCTCGCTGTTCGAGGTGTGGGTGCCGCTGGCGAGCGGCGCCCGGGTGGTCGTCGCCGAACCGGGTGTCGCGGTGGACGCGGCGGCGATACGGCGGCACCTCGCCGCCGGGGTCACCCATGTGCACGTCACCGCCGGGCTGTTCCGCGTCCTCGCCGAAGAGGCGCCCGAGTCCTTCGCCGGGGCGCGGGAAGTGCTGACCGGCGGGGATGTCGTACCGCTGCGGGCGGTGGAGCGGGTCCGGGCGGCCTGCCCGGAGGTACGGGTGCGGCATCTGTACGGGCCCACCGAGATCTCCCTGTGCGCGACCTGGCAGGTACTGGAGCCGGGGGCCGGGACCGGGCGGGTGCTGCCGGTCGGGCGACCGCTCACCGGGCGGCGGGTGTATGTCCTGGACGCCTATCTGCATCCCGTGGCGCCCGGGGTGACGGGCGAGCTGTACATCGCGGGCGCCGGGCTGGCCCGGGGGTATCTGGGGCGGGCGGGGCTGTCGGCGGAGCGGTTCGTGGCGTCGCCGTTCGCCGCCGGGGAGCGGATGTACCGCACCGGGGACCTGGTGCGCTGGACCGACGACGGGGAACTGCTCTTCGTCGGGCGGGCGGACGCGCAGGTGAAGATCCGGGGGTTCCGCGTCGAGCGGGGCGAGGTGGAGGCCGCGCTGGCGGCCCGGCCCGGTGTCGCCCAGGCCGTCGTGATCGCCCGCGAGGACCGGCTGATCGGGTACGTCGTCCCGGACGGGGAGGGGGACGAGGGGGGCGACGGGGACGGCCTGGACGCCGACGCGCTGCGTGAGCGGCTCGCCGCCGTGCTCCCCGAGTACATGGTCCCCGCCACCCTGATCGTGCTCGACGCGCTGCCGCTCACGGTCAACGGCAAGGTCGATCACCGGGCGCTGCCCGCTCCGGACTTCGCCGGGCGGGCGACGGGCCGGGAGCCGCGTACCGAGGCGGAGCGGGCGCTCGGCGAGATCTTCGCGGCGGTGCTCGGGCTGGACCGGGTCGGGGCCGAGGACGACTTCTTCCACCTGGGCGGCGACTCGATCACCTCGATGCAGGTGGTGTCCCGGGCCCGGCGCGCGGACCTCGTCCTGACCCCCCGGCAGATCTTCGACCTGCGCACACCGGAGCGGCTGGCCCTCGCCGCCCGGCCCGCCGAACCGGTTCGGGCCGGGGACGGTGACGGCGACGCGGTGGGTGAGCTGGGCCGGACGCCCGTCATGCGGGCGCTGGGCCCGGCCGCCGCGCGCCCCGGGTTCGCCCAGTGGGCGGTGGTGGCCGCGCCGCCCGGCCTGGACCCCAAGCACCTGGTGACCGCGCTCGGCGCCCTGCTCGACACCCACGCCATGCTGCGGGCACGATCCGGTGAGGGCGGACGGCTCGTGGTCGGGAAGCGGGGCGGCACCGATCCGGCCGCGCTGATCTCCCGCGTGGAGCCGGAAGCCTCACAGGACACGGACGAGGCCGTGCAGCGAGCCGCGCGGGAGGCGGCGGACCGGCTGGACCCGGCGGCCGGGACCATGGTCCGGCTGGTCTGGCTGGACGCCGGGCCACAGCGGACCGGGCGGCTCGCCCTGGTCGTGCACCACCTGGTGGTGGACGGCGTGTCATGGCGCATCCTGCTGCCGGATCTGCGGGCCGCCTGCGAGGCCGCCGTAGCGGGCCGTACCCCCGAACTGGAGCCGGTGGGCACCTCCTTCCGCCGCTGGTCCACCTTGCTGGAGACCGAGGCCCGCACCCCGGCCCGTACCGCCGAACTGGACGCCTGGCGGCGCATCCTCGCCGACGGCGACACCCCGCTCGGCGCCCGCCCGCTCGACCCCGCGCGCGACACCGCCGCCACCCTGCGCCACCGCTCCTGGACCCTGCCGCCCGGCCAGGCCCGTGACCTGCTCGCCCGGACCGCCGCCGCCTTCCACTGCGGTGTCCACGAGGTGCTGCTCGCCACGCTGGCGGGCGCGTTCGCCCGGACCCGGCCCGGCACGGACACCGCCTTGCTGGTCGACGTCGAGGGCCACGGCCGCGAACCGCTCGCCGACGCGGAACTGTCCCGTACCGTCGGCTGGTTCGCCGACACCCGGCCCGTCCGGCTGGACACCGCCGACGTCGACCTCACCGACGCCCTGGCCGGGGGACCGGCGGCGGGTGCCCTGCTGAAGGCGGTCAAGGAACAGGCGCGGGCGATCCCCGGGGACGGCCTCGGCCACGGCCTGCTGCGCCACCTCAACCCCGACACGGCGGCCGTCCTCGCCGCACTCCCCACCCCCCAGGTCGGCTTCAACTACCTGGGCCGTTTCCCGGGCGCGGGTGCGGAGAACGCCCTCTGGCAGCCCGTCGGCCCCGCCGCGCTCGGCGGCTCCGTCGCCCCGGACACCCCCCTCGTCCACACCGTCGAGGCGGCGGCCGTGCTCCGCGACACCGCCGAAGGACCCGAACTGACCGTCACCCTCAACTGGGCCGACGGCATCCTGGACGCCCCCGCCGCCGACCGCCTCGGCACCACCTGGCTCGCCCTCCTCACCGCCCTGACCACCCACCTCGCCGACCCGGCGGCGGGCGGTCACACCCCGTCCGACTTCCCGCTCCTGCCCCTCACCCAGTCCGACGTGGAGGAACTGGAGACAGCCGTCCCCGCCCTCACCGACGTCTGGCCGCTCTCCCCGCTCCAGGAGGGCCTCCTCTTCCACACCGCCTACGACGGCCAGGGCCCCGACGTCTACGAGACCCAGCGCGTCCTCGATCTGACCGGCCCCCTGGACGCCGACCGGCTGCGCCGCTCCTGGCACGCCCTGGTCGCGCGGCACGACATGCTCCGGGTGAGCTTCCACGAACTCGCCGACGGCCGCAGCGTCCAGGCCGTCACCGGCACGGCCGCACCGCGCTGGCGCGAGGCCGACCTCACCGTTTCCGCCGAAGCCGAAGCCGAAGCCGGAGCCGTCGCCGAGGCGGACGCCCTCGCCAAGGCCGACGAACTCGCCCGCCAGGAACGCGCCGAACGCTTCGACCTGACCGGCGCCCCGCTGCTGCGCCTGCTCCTGATCCGGTTCGGCGAGCGGCGCCACCGGCTGGTGCTGACCTCCCACCACATCCTGCTGGACGGCTGGTCCACCCCGGTCGTCCTCGCCGAGGCGTCCCGGATCTACGCATCCGGCGGTGACCCGTCCGCCCTCGGCCCCGCCCCCTCCTTCCGCGACCACCTCGCCTGGCTCGCCCGGCAGGACAAGGAGACCGCCCGCGAGGCCTGGCGGACGGAACTCGCGGGCGCCGACGAGCCCACCCTGATCGCGCCCACGCCCGCCGGCCGGGCCCCGGCGCCCACCGAAGGCGACTCGGTCCTCCTGACCCGGGAACTGACCGACGCCCTCACCTCCGTGGCCCGCGCGCACGGCCTCACCCTCAACACCCTCGCCCAGGGCGCCTGGGCGATGGTCCTCAGCCGCCTCGCCCGCCGCACCGACGTCGTCTTCGGCATCTCCGTCGCGGGGCGCCCGCCGGAGCTGGCGGGCGTCGAGTCGATGGTCGGGATGTTCCTCAACACCCTGCCGGTGCGGGTGCGCCTCGACGGCGCCGAGAGCGTGGCCGCGCTGCTGACCCGGCTCCAGACCCGGCAGTCCGCGCTCCTCGCCCACCAGCACGTCGGGCTGGCGGAGATCCAGTCGCTGTGCGGGCCGGGCGCGGTGTTCGACACCATGCTGATGTTCGAGAACTACCCGGGCGGCACCACGGAACCGGCCGCCGGCACCGACACCGGCACCGACGACCGCGTCACCGTCGAACGCGTCGCCACCCGCGCCAGCACCAGCTATCCCCTCGCCGTCGGCGTGATGCCCGGCGAACGGCTGCGCGTGCACATCACCTACCGCCCCGACCTCTTCGCCCACGACGAGGCCCTCCACCTGGCCCGCCAGCTCGAACGCGTCCTCGAACAGATCGCCGCCGACCCGACCCTCCCGGTCGGCCGTCTCGGCGTCACGGCCCCGCTGGAGCGCGGCCTGGTGGTCCAGGGCTGGAACACCACCACGGGCCCGACACCCCCCGCCTCCGTCCTGCACGCGTTCCGCGCCCGCGTGGCCGAGACCCCCGACGCGACGGCGATCGTCCACGGCGAGCGGCGGCTGTCGTACGGCGCACTGGACGCCGCCTCCGACCGGGTGGCCGGGTATCTGCACGCTCAGGGCGTCCGGCGCGGTGACCGGGTGGCGGTCCGGCTGGAGCGGTCGGCCGAGCTGATCGGCGCCCTGCTGGGCGTGTGGAAAGCGGGGGCGGCGTACGTCCCCGTCGACAGCGCCTATCCCGCCGAGCGGGTCGCGTTCGTGCTGGCGGACTCCGCGCCGGTCGTGACGCTCGACACGCCGCCGGGCCTGGACAGCGGGCACGAGCCGCCGTCGTACGGCACGACCGGGGACGATCTCGCCTATGTGATGTACACCTCCGGGTCGACCGGGACGCCCAAGGGGGTCGGTGTGCCGCACGGGAGCGTGGCGGCGCTGGTCGGCGAGCGGGGGTGGTCGATCGGCCCCGGGGACACGGTCCTCTTCCACGCCCCGCACGCCTTCGACATCTCGCTGTTCGAGGTGTGGGTGCCGCTGGCGAGCGGTGCGCGGATCGTGGTGGCCGAGCCGGGTGTCGCGGTGGACGCGGCGGCGATACGGCGGCACCTCGCCGCCGGGGTCACCCATGTGCACGTCACCGCCGGGCTGTTCCGTGTCCTCGCCGAAGAGGCGCCCGACTGCTTCGCCGGGGCGCGGGAAGTCCTGACCGGCGGGGACGTCGTCCCCCCGGCGGCCGTGGAACGTGTCCGGGCGGCCTGCCCCGAGCTGCGGGTCCGGCATCTGTACGGGCCGACCGAGGTCTCCCTGTGCGCGACCTGGCAGGTGCTGGAGCCGGGGGAGGAGACCGGCCCGGTGCTGCCCATCGGCCGGCCGCTGACCGGTCGGCGGGCGTATGTGCTGGACGCCTTCCTCCAGCCGGTGCCGCCCGGCGTTTCCGGCGAGCTGTACCTCGCGGGCGCCGGGCTGGCCCGGGGGTATCTGGGGCGGGCGGCGCTCACCGCCGAGCGGTTCGTGTCTTCCCCCTTCGCGGCCGGGGAGCGGATGTACCGCACCGGGGACCTGGCCCGCTGGACCGATGACGGTGAGCTGGTGTTCGCCGGGCGGGCCGACGCGCAGGTGAAGATCCGGGGGTTCCGGGTCGAGTCGGGCGAGGTGGAGGCCGCGCTGGCGGCCCTGCCCGGCGTCGGTCAGGCGGTCGTGGCCGGCCGTGAGGTCCGCCCCCGCGCGAAGCGCCTCTACGCGTACCAGATCCCCGACGGAACCGCC
>NZ_JBHYUG010000161.1:0-8807 GCF_042749375.1 Streptomyces sp. NPDC059477
CCGGGCGGGGGGCGAGCGTGCCGGTGCCAGTGCCGGTGCACTCCGGTCACGGCCCGTCAGGCCGGGAGCCCGTCGAGGATTCGAGACTCCGATTTCAGTGTGTGCCACAGACATTCATGCCAGTGACCAGATGATGGGGAGTGCGATGAGCGTGGATCGTGAGCCGGCTCAGGCAGCAGACGCCGCAAGTCCGGGCGCGCAGGGCGGCGAGCACCCGCTCGCCCCGATGTTCGCGCCGAAGGGCATCGCGATCGTGGGCGCGAGCGAGCGTTCGGCCTGGTCGTGGCAGACGTTCGACAACCTGCGGCGCGGGAACTATCCGCATGAGATACATCTGGTCAACCCCAAGGGCGGGGAGATCCACGGCCGGCCGGCGGTACGGTCGCTGCGCGAGGTGGAGGGGCGCGCGGACCTGGCGGTCGTACTGACCGGACCCGATTCACTGCCGGCCATCATGGACGAGGCGGCTGCGGCCGAGGTGCGCAACCTGGTCGTCATCGCCGCCGGATTCGGGGAGGCCGGCGCGGAGGGCGCCCGGCTGGAGCGGGAACTGGCGGACCGGGCGCGTGATCTCGGTCTCCAGATCCTGGGTCCGAACAACCTCGGTTTCATCAACACCGTGTCGTCCACCTACGCGTGGACCTCGCTGATGCCCGCGTCAGTGACCCCCGGCAGCGTGGGCATCGTCTCGCAGAGCGGGGCCCTGGGCATCTTCCTGATGAACTACCTCCAGAGCAGGGACGTCCCGTTCAGTCATCTCATCAGCGTCGGCAACGAAACCATGCTCACCGTCGCGGAAAGCATGGACTATCTGCTCAGCCAGGACTCCACCAAGGTCATCGCGCTCTACCTGGAAGCTGTCCGGCACCCCGAGGTGTTCATCGACGCGGCCGAGCGCGCCCTGGCCGCGGGGGTGCCGGTGGTGGCGTACAAGGCGGGCCGCGGCGCGCTCGGTGCGAGGGTGACCGCGGCGCACACGGGCTCGCTGGCCGGCGACGACCGTGTCTACGACGCGGTCCTGGCGCAGCACGGCGTCATCCGGGTGGACACCATCGAGGACCTCGTGACGACCAGTGGACTGCTGGACGCGCACGGCGAACTGCCGGGCCATCGCGTCGGTTTCGTGACCGCCTCCGGTGCCATGTGCGGTGTGATCGGCGATGTGTCGGAGGAGAACGGTCTGGCGCTGCCGGAGCTGGACGAGTCGACGGTGCGTGCGCTGCGGGAGGGCGGGCTGCCCGACTTCGCCACCGCGCAGAATCCGCTGGACACCACGGGCTACATGACCGTCAACCCCGCCATCATGCCGATGTCGCAGGAAGCGGTGGCACGTGACCCCAACGTCGACATCCTGGTCGTTCACGGCGGGGTGCCGGCCACCGCAGAAGCCGCGGCCATGTACTCCGGCGGCGGTGGCGAGCAGCGCAAGAGCATCGACGAGATCAGTCCCGTCCCGGTCATCAGGATGGAGTTCTTCCCCACCGAGCGCACCGAGTTCGCGCGCGAGCTGCGCCGGGAGGGCAAGGCCGGCTTCGTGGCCGACTCCTTCACCCGGGGCATCCCGGCGCTGGCCAGAGCCATCCGCTGGTCGGAACTGCGCAGGTCGCGCGAGACCGAGCGCCCGGTCGGCCCGCCGCTGCGGCTGAGCCCGGACACCAGCGCCCAGTGGTCGGAACGGCAGGTCGCCGAGTTGCTGGCGCGACATGGTGTCGCGGTCGTGCCGCAGCAGCTGGTGACCAGTGCCGACGACGCGGAGGAGCGGGCCGGGTCGTTCGACGGGCCGATGGTGCTCAAGATCAGCTCCGCCGATGTCACGCACAAGACCGATGTCGGCGGTGTGCGGCTGGGACTGCGGACTCCGGCCGAGGTGCGCGCCGCGTACGAGAGCATGATCGCCGGTGTGCGCGCCGCGCAGCCGCACGCCGCGATCGAGGGCGCGGTGCTGAGCCCGATGCGCCCGGAGGGCCTGGACCTGGTGGTCGGTGTGGTCCGTGACCAGGTGTGGGGCCTGACCCTGGTGGTCGGCCTGGGCGGCGTATGGGTGGAGGTCCTGCGCGACAGCGCCCTTCGCGTACTGCCCGCCACCACGGCCGAGATCCGCAAAATGTTCACCGAGCTGAAGTGCTTCCCGCTGTTCGAGGGCTTCCGGGGAGCGCCCCCGGTCGACCTGGACCACCTGGCCGAAGTGATCCGCTCGATCGCGGACATCGCCGTCGCCTGCGGGGACCGGCTGGAAGCACTGGAGATCAACCCCCTGCGCGTCCACGGCGACAAGAGCGAGGTACTCGACGCCCTCATCCGCTGGACCGAGGGAGAACCCCGGTGATGGACGGAACAGCGTCAGCGGCGGACTGTGCGCTCCTGCTGTTCCGGCTCGTGCTGGCCCTCGTGTTCATCGCGCACGGCTGGAACCACATCTTCGGCGGCGGCAAGATCGAGGGCACCGGACGATGGTTCGACGCACTGGGCATGCGACCGGGTCTCGTGCACGCGTGGTTGGCGAGTCTCACCGAGATCGGCGCGGGCGTCCTCATGGGACTGGGTCTGCTGACGCCCCTCGCCGCCGCGGCGATGCTCGGTGTGACGCTGGTGGCGCTGACCACCCACCACATCCGCAACGGCTTCTTCACCTTCCGCCCGGGCGAGGGATATGAGTATGTGCTCGTGCTGGCGACCTGCGCCGTCGTCATCGGCGCACTGGGCGGTGGCGGCTGGTCGGTGGACGGCTCGCTGGGCATGTTCGGCGGCGGCTGGGCCCAGCTCATCCTGACCGCGGCGGTCGGAACCGGCGCAGCGGCACTGCAACTGATCATGTTCTGGCGGCCCGGCGAACGGCCCGGCACGCAGCCCGGAACCTAGAGCCGGGTTCGCCGGCGGTGGGGCGGGTGGCTGACGGGAGAGTGATGTCAGCCGTGCTGTCGGGCGTAGGCGGTCGCCGTGGGCCGGGTCATGGCGTTGAGCACATGCGGCCGGTTGAGGGTGATGACGGCGACGGCCCGCTCGTGACGGACCAGGACCACGTCCGTACTCCCGGCACTCCCGGCGCTCACCTCCCCCGCCTCGCTCCCGTCGGTCGCGGCGGGCCTGCTGGATGCCATGCGTGCTGTCCTGCCTTTCAGGTCTTGTCCGGTTCAGGTCTTGTCCGGTCTCGGGGTGGTCCGCGGGCGGCGCGGCCGACGGGTCGGCGGTCAGCGCGGAGCCATCCGCAGGGCCCCGTCCATGCGGATGGTCTCGCCGTTGAGGTAGTCGTGCTCGATGATCGCCAGGGCCAGTTGCGCGTACTCGTCGGGGCGGCCGAGGCGCTTCGGGAAGGGGACTCCGGCGGCGAGGGAGGCGCGGAACTCCTCGGAGACGGTGGCGAGCATCGGTGTCTCCACGATGCCGGGGGCGATGGTGCACACCCGGATGCCGTACTGGGCGAGGTCGCGCGCGGCGGGCAGGGTCAGGCCGACGATGCCGCCCTTGGAGGAGGCGTAGGCCGCCTGGCCGATCTGGCCCTCGTACGCCGCCACGGACGCGGTGTTGACGATCACTCCGCGCTGGCCGTGCTCGTCGGCCTCGGTCCGCGCGATGGCCTCGCCGGCGAGCGCGAGGACGTTGAACGTGCCGATCAGATTGACCTGCACCACCTTGGCGTACAGGCCCAGGTCGTGGACGCCCTTCTTGCCGAGAACGCGCATGGACGGGCCGATGCCGGCGCAGTTGACGACCGTGCGCAGCGGGACACCGCCGGAGGAGGCCGCGTCGACGGCTTCCGCGACGGCGGTGCCGTCGGTGATGTCGGTGGGGAGGTAGGTGACACCCTCGATCCGGGTGGCGTTCTCGATCCCGGCCGCGAGGTCGAGGACGAAGACCCGTGCCCCCTGTTTGGTGAGGGCCGCCGCGGTGGCCGCTCCGAGCCCGGACGCGCCGCCGGTCACGATCGCCGCGGTGTTGTCGATTCGCATCAGTGCTCCTGGTTCCGCACCCTGAGGGGGCCTCGGTCTTCGTTCTTCAGCGCCCGGCTGATGATCAGGCGCTGGATCTGGTTGGTGCCTTCGAAGATCTGCATGACCTTGGCCTCGCGCATGTAGCGCTCGACCGGGAAGTCACGGGTGTAGCCGTAGCCGCCCAGCACCTGGACCGCGTCGGTGGTGACCTTCATGGCGTTGTCGGTGGCCACCAGCTTGGCGATGGCGGCCTCGCTCCCGAACGGGAGCCCTTGGTCCCCGAGCCGCGCGGCGGCCAGGGTGGTGGCGCGGGCGGACTGGACCGCGGCGGCCATGTCCGCGAGGACGAAGGCCAGGCCCTGGTGCTCGATGATGGGCTTGCCGAACGTCTCCCGCTCCTGCGCGTAGCGCACGGCGTGGTCCAGTGCCCCCTGGGCCAGCCCGACCCCCACGGCCGCGATCCCGAGCCGTCCGCGGTCCAGCCCGGCGAACGCGATCTTGAGACCTTGGCCCTCCTCGCCGATACGGCGGCGGGCCGGGACGCGGACGTCCTCCAGCCGCAGGGTGGCGGTGGCGGAGCCGGTCAGCCCCATCTTGCGCTCGGGCGCGTCGGCGATCAGCCCGGGGGTGTCGGCCGGGACCAGGAAGCATGAGATGCCGCGTGAGCGGTCGTCGGAGGTGCGGGCCATGATCGTGTAGAAGTCGGCGTGGCCGCCGTGGGTGATCCAGGCCTTGGCGCCGCTCAGCACATAGTCGTCGCCGTCCCGGACGGCCCGGGTGCGCATCGCCCCGGGGTCGGAACCGGCGTGGGCCTCGGAGAGGCAGTAGGCGCCGAGCAGATCGCCGCCGAGCAGGTCCGGGAGCCACTCCTTCTTCTGCTCCTCGGTGCCGAAGGCGGCGAGGGCGTAGCAGGACAGCGCGTGGACGGAGACGCCGACCGCGACGCTGGACCACACCGCCGCGATCTCTTCGAGGACCTGGAGGTAGATCTCGTAGGGCTGCCCGCCGCCGCCGTGCTCCTCCGGATAGGGCAGGCTCAGCAGTCCGGCGCGGCCGAGGGTGCGGAAGACCTCGCGGGGGAACCGTTCCTCGGCCTCCGCCTGCGCGACGCGGGGGGCGAGTTCCTTCCCGGCGAGTTCACGGGTCAGTTCGATCAGGTCGACGGCTTCCGGTGACGGGAGCGTACGGGTAGCGGGCATGGGATTCCCCTGGTCAGGACACTCGGAACAACGAACAACGAACAACGAACGGCGAGCAACGAACGGCGAGCAACGAACGGCGAGCAACGAACGGCGAACGGCATGTGGAGGGCGGCGGGCGGCAAAGAAGAAACCCGAATATTGATACGCCAAGCGATACAACAGTATCGCCTGAGGTACGGTAACGCCATGCTTCCCAGAGATGGATCCGTGGGTCCCCTTGCCGGACTGCGCGTTCTTGAGCTGGCCGGACTCGGGCCCGCTCCCCACGCGGCCATGGTCCTGGCCGACCTCGGCGCCGATGTCGTACGGGTCGAGCGGCCCGCCGGGCGGGCGCTGCGGCTCGGTCCGGACGGGGCCACCGACATCGTGCTGCGCGGACGCCGCTCGGTCTTCGCCGATCTCAAGCGGCCCGAGGACCGTGCGCGGGTGCTGGCGCTGGCCGAGCGCGCCGACGTCCTCGTCGAGGGGCTGCGGCCGGGGGTCGCCGAGCGCCTCGGGGTCGGCCCCGCCGACTGCTCCGCGCGCAACTCCGGGCTCGTCTACGCCCGGATCACCGGCTGGGGCCAGGACGGCCCGCTGGCCCAGGCACCCGGCCACGACCTCAACTACATCGGCCTCACCGGCGTGCTCCACGCGATGGGCCGCCCCGACGGTCCGCCGCCCCCGCCGCTCAACCTGGTCGGCGACTTCGGCGGCGGCTCCATGCTGCTGGTCGTCGGGATCCTCGCGGCCCTCTTCGAACGGTCACACTCCGGCACCGGGCAGGTCGTCGACGCCGCCATGGTCGACGGGGCCGCCCTGCTGGCCCAAATGACCTTCGCCCTGCGCGGCATGGGCCGGTGGTCGGACGAACGCGGCGCCAACCTGTTCGACGGGGCCGCCCCCTACTACGACACCTATGTCTGCGCCGACGGCGGGTTCGTCGCCGTCGGCGCGCTCGAACCGCAGTTCTACGCCGCCCTGCTCGCCGGCCTGGGCATCGACCCGGCCGGGCTTCCGGCCCAGGACGACCGCACCGGCTGGCCCGAGCTGCGGGCGAGGTTCACCGAGCGGTTCGCCGCCCGCACACGTGACGCCTGGGCCGAGCACTTCGCCGGGACGGACGCCTGTGTGACCCCGGTCCTCACCTTCGCCGAGGCCGCCGCGCACCCGCACCTCGCGGCCCGTCGCACCCTGGTCGAGGCGGGCGGGGTGCTCCAGGCCGCAGCGGCGCCACGCTTCTCCCGGACACCGGGCCGGGAACCGGCACCGCCACGGACGGAACAGGAGCCCGACACCGAGGCCGTGCTCAGGAGCTGGGGCGTCCGCCCCTGACCGGACGCGCTCAGGGCGAGAGGGCGTGGACGATGAGGGACGCCAGTTCGGCGTACGCCTCCGAGTCGGTCAGCCCGGTACGGGTCGCGATCTCGCCGCGCTGGATCTCCTGCATGGTGGCGGCGACGACCTCGCCGACGAAAGCGGCGTGCACATCGCGGAAGGCACCGGCGGCCACGCCCTCGGTGACCAGCTGCCGGATCCGGCCGGCGGCGATGCGCGTATTGGCCTCGTAGACCTCGCGGGCCGGTTCGAAGGCGGCCATGTCATCGAGGAAGCGCCGGGACAGCGGCTTGAGCTGCTCGGCGACCGCGTTCAGATAGACCACCACGCGCTCGGAGGGCGCCGAGGCGTCCGCGACCTGCTGCTCGATGGCCTGGGTCGCTTCCCGGAAGTAGTGCTTGACCGCCTCGCGGACCAATTCCTGCTTGCTGCCCGCCAGCTGATACAACGTGGTCTTCGAACAGCGCAGCCGCTCGGTCAGCTCATCGAGGGTGAAGGACGCGAAACCCTCCGCCGCCAGCAACGCCACCAGCCGTTCGAGCAGATCTCGCTGGCGCGCGGTACGGCGTGGGGACGGCATGATCCCCAGCCTAGCCGCTCCCCCTTCGCGGGGTGTGACCGGTATCCATGCGGCTAGGGGCAGTATGTCATAGTTAGCTAAGCTGTACTTCGCTGGCTATGCTGGAACGGGTCCATCGCCAAGGACCCGCAGAACAACATCCCGGAGATGGGGCAGCACGTGCCGGACAGCAAGCGAAACGACCAGCGAACTCCCGTAGCGCGTCGACGCCTGCCGAAGATGGCCGAGATCGTCGCCTCCGAGCTGCGGCAGAAGATCCTCAGTGGAGCATTGCAGCCGGGTGACTCACTGTCGTCCGAGTCCTCGCTGGTCGAGGAGTACGACGTCTCGCGGCCGACCCTGCGCGAGGCACTGCGGCTCCTGGAGGCCGAGCAGCTCATCACGGTGCGGCGCGGCTCGCACCGCGGTCCGGTCGTCTGCCACCCGGACACCTCGGTGACGGCCCGCAGCTTCAGCATGCTGTTGCAGCTGCGCGAAGGGACG
Source organism: Streptomyces sp. NPDC059477 (assembly GCF_042749375.1). Taxonomy (NCBI): domain Bacteria; kingdom Bacillati; phylum Actinomycetota; class Actinomycetes; order Kitasatosporales; family Streptomycetaceae; genus Streptomyces; species Streptomyces sp. NPDC059477. Next base: position 7,512 of record NZ_JBHYUG010000161.1, read on the forward strand.
CTCGCCGACATCTACGCGTTCCGGATGGTCTTCGAGCCGGTGGCGGTGCGCATGGCCGCCGAGACGGCGAGCGACGAGGACCTCGCCCGGCTGCGCGCCCTGCTGGAGGAGGAGTACGAGGTCCGCGGCGACGCCGACCGGTTCCCCGAGGTCGCCTGGCGCTTCCACACCACCCTCGCCGGGCTCTCGGGCAACATCACGATGACCGTGCTCGCCGAGACCCTTGAGCGCATCTCCAAGCGGCACGCGCAGGCGGCGCTGCTGCGCTGGGCCGACGGGGACCGGCAGCGGGACAGCGCCTACCGGGCGCACAAGAAGCTGGTCGGCCTGATGGAGAAGCGGTCCGGTGCGGAGGCCGAGCAGTTCTGGGCCGCGCACATGGCCGAGGTCGGCAAGAAGCTGCTGTCCAGCACGGACGAGCTGTCCATCATCGAACTCATGGAGTGAGCCGGGCCGGCACATGCAATCGCCCAAAGGGGGCCGCCGCATCCGGTGGCCCCCTTCGCCTGTCTCCCCTTCGTCTGCCTCCCCTTCGTCTGCCTCCCCGTCGCCTGTCTCTCCTTCGCCTGCCTCCTCGCGGCAGTGGCTGACGCAAGGGACGGGTGGCTCGGCCCGGTCAGCGGCTCCCTGCGCAACACGGGCGGCGGACCGCACCCGCGCCAGGACTCGTCACATCCGCACGCCGTCACCTTCGACCCGTCGGGCCGATTCCTGGGCACCGCCGATCTCGGCATCGACAAGGCGGAGATCTTCCGGCTCGCGGGCGGCGGGCTCCGGCGGGTCAGCGAGGTGTCGGTCCCGTCCGGCATGGGCCCTCGGCACATCGCCTTCTCGCACGACGCCAGGACGCCCTATGTGATCGGTGAACTCGACGGGAACATCGCCTCCTTCGCGTACGACGCCGCGACCGGCACGGTGGGCCGCGCGCTCCAGACCGTCCCCACCGCGCCCGCCGACTACACCGGAGGGCAGGGCGGCGCCGAGATCGCCGTCCATCCGTCCGGGCACTTCCTGTACGGCTCCAACCGTGGCCCTCGGACCATCGCGGGCTACCGGATCAACGGTTCCGCCGAAGGGCTCACCCCCCTCGGCTTCGCCACGGAGGGCGTGAGGGGTCCGACCAGCTTCGCCGTCGACCCCCGGAGCGGCGAGCTGACGCCCACCGGCAACACCACGTCCGTACCCGCCCCCGGTGTGATCGCCTTCGGCGCGCCGAACTGACCACAGCAACCGGGCAGGTCGCCGGCCTTGCGCCCACTCACTACGATGACGAGACATTCCCCAGGGTCGTGAGAG
>NZ_JBHYUG010000162.1:0-8232 GCF_042749375.1 Streptomyces sp. NPDC059477
CGCCCCCTGGGGGGTAACCCCCGTTTCTGTACCCGTACGGCCGCATGGCCCGCCGGAGCCGCTCGCAACTTCCCATGTCACAGCGGTGGTTGGCGGGACGGGCGGGTCCGGCGGGCCGGACCGCGGCGGTCCGTGGAAGGGCCGTTAGAGGGGGCAGTTGCCCCCCGAGCAGGCGACAACTCGCCCCAGATGGCACAATCTGTGCATGGGACACGACGGCCAACTCCAGCTCTACGCGGCGGTCGCGGACCAGCTCAAGGAAGCGCACACAAGAGTGCGCGCACTGCAAGTCCCGGAGGGCGTACGGATGGCGCTGACCCGGAAGCTGCTGGTCATTACGGCCGCGGCCAAGCACGATCTCGCCGATGCGGCAAGGCGTCTGGAGACGTTCACCGCGGACCTCGACGAGGGTCGATTCCCCGACGAGGAACGCTGAACGGGCCAGGGCAGTCGAGTCCGTTGCGGCACAAGGGTGATAAGCCCGTTTCGTGTTTGATTTGCGGTATATATCTGCCTAACGTGCGAAAAAGCTTGAACACTTTCGTTCTGGCAATGTCTCCGAAGGGGAAGACGTGAACAAGGCGCAGCTCGTAGAAGCGATTGCCGACAAGATGGGCGGCCGTCAGCAGGCCGCCGATGCCGTCGACGCGGTCCTGGACGCCGTCGTCCGCGCGGTCGTCGCGGGCGACCGGGTCTCGGTCACCGGGTTCGGCTCGTTCGAGAAGGTCGAGCGTCCCGCTCGCTACGCCCGTAACCCCCAGACGGGCGAGCGGGTTCGGGTCAAGAAGACCTCCGTGCCCCGCTTCCGCGCGGGCCAGGGGTTCAAGGACCTGGTCAGCGGCTCGAAGAAGCTCCCGAAGGGCGACATCGCCGTGAAGAAGGCCCCCAAGGGCAGCCTGACCGGTGGCGCCTCCGCCACGGTCAAGAAGGCCGCGGCCAAGAAGACCACCGCGAAGAAGGCGGTCACCAGGGCGGTCGCCAAGAAGACCACCACCGTGGCGAAGAAGACCACCGCCGCGGCCAAGAAGGCCACCACCGCCGCCAAGAAGACGACCGCCAAGAAGACCACGGCGGCGGCCAAGAAGACGGCGGCGAAGAAGACCACCGCCAAGAAGGCGACGGCGAAGAAGGCCCCGGCGAAGAAGGCGACGGCCAAGAAGGCCCCCGCCAAGAAGTCGACGGCTCGCAAGACCACCACCGCCAAGAAGGCCACCGCCCGCAAGTAGGCGGACCGCAGGGCACTCACGCGCCGGGCCGGACTCCCGCGGGAGCCCGGCCCGCGGCGTTCTCTGCCCGGTCCACTGTCATGACCTGGGGTTTTCTCTGTTCCGAGCGGGCCGGGAAGGCCGCCGCCAGCCCGGCTACAGCGTCTGGAGCGTCACCAGCGTGATCCGGCGGGCCTCGCCCTCGCCCTCCGTCTCGATCCGCACCCGCTGCCCCGGACGCAGCAGCCGCAGCCCGCCCGCGTCGAAAGCGGCGGTGTCGAAGGGCACCGGTGTGCCGTCGTCCAGCAGCACCTGGCCGCTGCGGGTCCCGGCGTCGTACGTGTATGCGGTCGCCTGCATGACCGCAGCCTACTGCCCAAAGATCAGCAGCCGCGCGGTCGCCGTCGCCGTACGGGGGCCGACACCCAGTGCCAGGGCCGCCCGCAGATCGATGCCGGTGTCCACGTCCTGCCGTACGGAATCCACCGTGTCGAGGATGAGTTCCGTGGCGCCCGAGGCGCGGTGGCGGGCCCGGGAATCCGTGCCGAATGTCGGGAGCAATTCCATGCCGGGACCCGCTGCGAGGAGTGTGGTGCCGACACCCGCGGCATCCGGCAGGAAAGCGCGCGGGAATTGCGCGGCGGCGTCCAGGACCCGGGCCAATTCCGCCGGGCGCAGTGCCGGGAGATCGGCGTTGAGAGCGGCTACCGGGCTATTGGGGCGGGCGGCCCGTACCTTTGCCGCGCCGAACTCCAGCGCGGGGTTCAGACCACGGCCCGGTTCGTCGGCGAGAACGCTCGCGCCCAGTGCGGACAGCTCGCGGGCGGCCAGTGCGTCGTCCGTGACGACTGCCACACCGGCCACCGCGGGGCAGGTCAGGGCCGCTGCCACCGTGTCCTGGGCGAAGGCCAGCGCCAGGCCCGGCCGCAGGGCGTCCGCCGCCGTGTCGGCGAGCCTGCTCTTGGCTCGGGCCAAGGGCTTGAGGGGTACCACCAAGGTCCACTGCACCAGCGTTTCCGTCTCTCTCTTGTCGCGGCCATTGTCACCCGGGCCGGTCCGGGGTTCCCTCGACGGGAGCGCGCGAGGGTTCTTGCGGGAGCCGTCGCCGGGGACCGGCGGGCGTACGGTGTTCTCGACAGACAGGCGGCCTGGGGCGACACTTGTGCGGCCCCCCAGGCCCAAGAGGAAGGTGTTCGCGTGCCCCGCCGCAGAAAGGGCTTCTGGTACCGCTTGGCCGCGGTGATCTGCAAACCGCCCCTGCTGGTTCTGCTCAAGCGGGACTGGCGCGGAATGGAGCACATTCCGGCCGAGGGTGGATTTATCACCGTGGTGAACCACAATTCCCACGTGGACCCCCTCGCGTACGCGCACTTCCAGTACAACACCGGACGCGTTCCGCGATTCCTGGCGAAGAGCGGTCTTTTCCGGAAGGGGTTCGTGGGCGCCGCGATGCGCGGCACCGGGCAGATCCCCGTCTACCGGGAGAGCACCGACGCGCTCAGCGCCTTCCGCGCCGCCATCGACGCCGTGGAGCGCGGTGAGTGCGTCGCCTTCTACCCGGAGGGCACCATCACCCGCGACCCGGACGGCTGGCCCATGACCGGCAAGACCGGCGCCGCGCGCGTCGCGCTGAAGACCCGGTGCCCGGTCGTCCCCGTCGCCCAGTGGGGCGCCAACGAACTGCTGCCGCCGTACGCCAGGAAGCCGAGTCCGCTGCCGCGCAAGACCCACCATGTGCTGGCCGGACCGCCGGTCGACCTCTCCCGCTTCTACGGCCAGGAGATGACCGCCGAGGTGCTCAGGGAGGCGACCGAGGTCATCATGGCCGCCGTCACCGCCCTGCTGGAGGAGATCCGCGGCGAGCGGGCGCCCGCCATGCCCTACGATCCGCGTCGCGAGCGCATCGAGCAGCGCCGTCGGACCCAGGAACAGACCAAGGCGCAGGACAGGCCGGAGACCAAGGCACGGGCCAGGGCGCGGACCAGGGCACAGACGCAGGGCAAGCAGGCGGAGGGGCGGAGCAAGTGAGCAAGGCGGTCAAGGCGGCGGTCTTCAGTGCCGGTTCGTGGGGGACGGCGTTCGGCATCGTGCTGGCCGACGCGGGGTGCGATGTCACTCTGTGGGCGCGCCGCGCGGAGGTCGCGGACGCCATCAACTCCACGCGGACCAACCCCGACTACTTCCCGGGCGTCGAGCTGCCGCAGAATCTGCGCGCGACCCTGGACCCCGCCGAGGCCGCCGCGGACGCCGACTTCACCGTGCTGTCGGTCCCCTCGCAGACCCTGCGCCACAACCTCGCCGCCTGGACGCCGCTGCTGGCACCGGACACGGTCCTCGTCTCCCTGATGAAGGGCGTCGAACTCGGCACCACGATGCGGATGAGCGAGGTCATCGCCGACGTCACGAAGAGTGACCCGGAGCGGATCGCCGTCGTCACCGGACCCAACCTCGCCCGGGAGATCGCCGCGCGGATGCCGGCCGCGTCGGTCGTGGCCTGCGCCGACGAAAGCGTCGCCCAGCGGCTCCAGGCCGCCTGCCACACGCCGTACTTCCGCCCGTACACCAACACCGATGTCGTCGGCTGCGAGCTGGGCGGCGCCGTGAAGAACGTCATCGGGCTGGCCGTCGGCATCGCGGACGGCATGGGCCTGGGCGACAACGCCAAGGGCTCCCTCATCACCCGCGGGCTCGCCGAGACCACCCGCCTCGGCCTCGCCATGGGCGCCGACCCGCTGACCTTCTCCGGCCTCGCGGGCCTGGGCGACCTGGTCGCCACCTGCTCCTCACCGCTGTCCCGCAATCACACCTTCGGCACCAATCTCGGCAAGGGCATGACCCTGGAGGAGACGATCGCCGTCACGCGGCAGACCGCGGAGGGCGTCAAGTCCTGCGAGTCGGTACGTGATCTGGCCCGCCGCCACGGCGTCGACATGCCCATCACCGAGACGGTCGTCGGCATCGTCCACGAGGGCAAGCCCCCGGTGGTCGCCCTGAAGGAACTGATGTCCCGCAGCGCGAAGCCGGAACGGCGTTGAGGCCGGGCGCGGCCTGCCAGGTGGGGGTGGTGTTGAGGGGTTTGGCGGGGCGGTGTCGGGGTGGTGTCGGGGGTCCGGCGGGCCTGGCGGGATGGTGTTGAAGGCCAGCGGGGGCGTGGTGAGGATTCGGTGGGGCCGGGCCGAGCCAGCGGGGATGGTGGTGAGGCGCTCGGCGAGGTGACGCCGGGCCGTGCCGAGGGAATCGGCGGGTTGGTGAGCTGGGTGGCGCGGCGGCGGTGTCGGGCGGGACGGGCGTTGAGAGAGCAGCCACGTCGGTCCTGAGGGTTCGGCGGGGGCGAGTCGGGGCCGTGCCTGAGAGTTGCGGCGTTTGCGCCGGGCAGCAGGGGTGTTGAGGGGCTGGGCTGGGCGCTTGGCGGGAGTAGCGCTGAGTGGCCTGGCTGGGCGCCGGGCCGGTATGGGCTGAGTGGCCTGGCGGGGCGTCGTACCGGAGTGGCGCTCAGCGTCCCGGCGTTGTGCGTGGCGGGAGTGGTGCTGAGAGGCTCGCGTCTCGGGAGGAGGCTGGGCCGGCGAGTGCCGCGAGGTCCGGGAGGACGCTGGGCCGGAGGTCTGAAGGGCCGGGGAGGTTGGCGGGCCCAAGTGGAATCGAGGGGCCCGGTGGAGCGCTCGGCTCGGGAGGACGCCTGGCCGGAGCGGCAGCAAGGGCGGGGGTGCGCAGGGCTGAGCGGCGCTCAGAGTGCCGGTGTTGTGCCTGGCCGGAGCGGCGCTGAGGGGTCCCGGAGGGCGTGACCCGGAATGGCGCTCAGTGTCCCGGCGTTGGGCCGGCCCGGAAGGCCGCTCGGAGTCCTGGCGTCGCCCCTGACCGGAGCGGCACCGAGGAATCCGGAAGGACGCCGAGTCCTGACGGCACCGGGCGATCCCGTGAAGCGCCGACCTAATTCGGCACCGGGTGATCCCGCGAAATGCCGAGTCGGGACGGCACAGGGCCACCCTGTGAAGCGCCGAGCCGAAATGGCACCGGGCGTCCCCGTGAAGCGCCGACCTAATTCGGCACCGGGTCATCTCGTGAGGCGCCGAGTCGGGACGGCACCGGGCGACCCCGCGAAACGCCAAGCCGAATCGCCACCACGACCCTCGCGACGCGCCAGGCCAAGCCGAGCCCGGCCAAGCCCAGCCCCAAGCCCGGCCAAGCCCGCGCAGCCACCGACGTGCCCCCGCGGACCCCGTCCGCGACCGTCTGGTCGCGTGTGCGACGCCCCCGCCCGGGTAGCTAGGTCCGCGCCGGGGCACCGGGTACGCTCAACGCGATATGAGCAGCGACAACCTCCCCCAGAGTGCCGGGCAGCCCTTCCGTAAGCCGCGTGTGGCCGTCGTGTTCGGTGGGCGCAGCTCCGAGCACGGGATCTCCGTGGTCACCGCCGGAGCCGTACTGCGGGCCATCGACCGGACCAAGTACGAGGTCCTGCCGATCGGCATCACGCAGGACGGGCGCTGGGCGCTCACCGCCGACGAGCCCGAGCGGATGGCGATCTCCGCGCGCCGCACGCCCAGCGTCGACGACCTCGCCGAGTCGGGCGAGGGCGACGTGATGCTGTCCGTCGACCCCTCGAACCGTGAAGTCGTCTACGCCGAACCCGGCTCGGTGCCCAAGGCGCTCGGCGAGGTCGACGTGGTCTTCCCGGTGCTGCACGGCCCGTACGGCGAGGACGGCACCCTCCAGGGTCTGCTGGAGCTGTCCGGTGTGCCGTACGTCGGCTCCGGTGTGCTCGCCTCGGCCGTCGGCCAGGACAAGGAGTACATGAAGCGGGTGTTCACCTCCTTCGGGCTGAAGGTGGGCCCGTACCTGGTGATCCGCCCCCGCGAGTGGGAGCGCGAGGAGTCCGCCGCCCGCGAGCGGATCGTCGGCTTCGCCGCCGAGCACGGCTGGCCGCTGTTCGTGAAGCCGGCCCGCGCCGGCTCCTCCATCGGCATCACCAAGGTCGACGACCTGTCCGGCCTGGACGAGGCCGTCGCCGAGGCCCGGCGCCACGACCCGAAGATCCTGGTCGAGGCCGCGCTGCGGGGCCGGGAGATCGAGTGCGGGGTGCTGGAGTTCGAGGACGGCCCGCGGGCCTCCGTACCCGCCGAGATCCCGCCGCCGCAGGAGCACGCGTACTACGACTTCGAGGCCAAGTACATCGACTCGACGCCCGGGGTCGTGCCCGCCCCGCTGACCGGCGAGGAGACCGCCGAGGTCCAGCGACTCGCCGTGGCGGCGTTCGAGGCGGTGTCCTGCGAGGGGCTGGTCCGCGCGGACTTCTTCCTCACCGGGTCCGGCGAGTTCGTGATCAACGAGATCAACACGATGCCGGGCTTCACGCCCATCTCGATGTATCCCCTGATGTGGGAGAAGAGTGGTGTGAGCTACCCCGAGCTGGTGGACCGCCTGATCCAGGCGGCACTGAGCCGCGCCACGGGCCTCAGGTAGTCGCCCCGCCGTAGCCGAGGGATCGTACGTCCCCGGCGATCGGTCGGCGATCAGTCATGATCGGTCGTGATCAGTCGGCGATTCCTTCCGGGATCGCCGATTTGATCGCCGGGGCGAGATCCACCAGCACCCCCGAGCTGTCGCTCTCGCGCTCCCCGGGCACCATCACCTCGACATACGCCACGCGCGACGCGGTCGTGAACCGGAACGCCCCGTCGTCGGCCTTCTCCTGCAACCAGTCGACGCCGTCGACCCCGCCCGCGACGGCATCGGGGTCGCCCCCTTCCGCCACTTTCGGATCGATCATCTTCGGGGGCCGTTCGACCCCGCACCGCAGTATGATCGCCGGGCTCCCCCACCCCGCGGTCAGCGCGGAAGCCGGTTCAGGGTCCTCGCGGTCCTGACCGGCCACCGTCGCGGGCAGCGCATCGTCGAGCTTTCCGCACAGTTCGGTCACCGTCGCGTCCGGCGACGGAACCGTCGCGGAGGCGGTGTCGTCTGCTGATGAGCAACCCGCGACGGTGATCGCGAGCACGAGCACGAGCGGGGTCAGGCCGGGGGACCGGTGACGGAAGAAATTCACCGGCCAAGCGTAGACGGGGGCTACAGATGCACGACCGGGCAGGTCAGGGTGCGCGTGATGCCGTCCACTTGCTGGACTTTCGCGACCACCATCCGACCCAGGTCGTCGACGGTGTCCGCCTGGGCGCGGACGATGACGTCATAGGGTCCCGTCACGTCCTCGGCCTGGATGACACCAGGGATCTTGCTGATCGTCTCGGCGACGGTCGACGCTTTGCCGACCTCCGTCTGGATCAGGATGTACGCCTGTACCACGGAACCTCCAGGGCGGCCACGAGGATCATGTGGGGAAAAGGAACGCCACGGTATCGCGTCGCCGCTCGCCACGGGGAGATGTGCGCGGACCGGCGCACACGCGCCTGGGTGCACGGGCGGCGGACGTTGACGGCCGGGGCGGCCGTACCGTCGACCGTAGCGACACCGCACACACCGCATGCACCACGGACATCGCACGCACCGAAGGCATCGCACACATCGCGCACACCGTACGGGCGGTCGCGCACCGGATACGACGGGATGCGGACGGGATCAGGCACGGGGACCGGCACGGGCACAGGGACAGAAGGGGCGTAAGGGCAATGAAGGGCACCGTCGGTGAGCTGGGCGAGTTCGGGCTCATCAGGGAGCTGACCTCGCGGCTCACCACCAACCCGGCGGTCCGGGTCGGCCCCGGCGACGACGCCGCGGTGGTCGCCGCGCCCGACCGGCGGGTCGTGGCGAGCACCGACATCCTGCTGGAGGGCCGGCATTTCCGCCGCGACTGGTCCACGGCCTACGACGTCGGCCGCAAGGCCGCCGCCCAGAACCTCGCGGACATCGCCGCCATGGGCGCCGTACCGACCGCGCTGCTGCTCGGCCTGGTGGTCCCCGCCGAACTCCCCGTCGCCTGGCCCACCGAGATGATGGACGGCCTGCGCGACGAGTGCCAGGTCGCGGGCGCCTCGGTGGTCGGCGGCGATGTGGTACGAGGGGACACCATCATGGC
>NZ_JBHYUG010000163.1:0-8119 GCF_042749375.1 Streptomyces sp. NPDC059477
AGCTAGGGGGGTCCCTTCCCGGTGTGGGGGAGGGCAGCGTCCTCAGGGGCGCGGGGAACTGCGCGATCGGCCACGGACGAGGGTCGGTCGCGGACTCACCTGTAGCCCCCTTGCCTGGCGCGAGCCGGGGAACTGCGCTACCAGCCCGGGCGGGGGTCGGTCGCGCAGTTGTCCGTACCTCCCTTACGCGGCGCGAGCCGTCGGTGCCGAGTGCAACGTCCCGCCCAGGTCCGACAGGATCGCCGTCGAGGCGCGGTGGCCCGAGTGGAGGGCGCCCTGGACCGTGCTGGTGTCGCGGTGGTCGCCGCAGACGTACAGGCCCGCCATCACCCGCACCGGCCGGCGCAGATCGTGCGGCGGGCGCATCGCCGGGACGGCCTCGGCGGTGTGGTGGATCGCGAGGGTCTCCCAGCGCCGGGTGGAGGTGCCGTAGAGCCGGGCGAGATGCGCCCGTACGGCCGCGTCGAGGTCGGCGGGGGGAACGCCCAGCACCGTCGAGGAGATCAGCGCGCGGCCCGCCGGGGCCCGGCTGGGATCCACCGCGCTGGCCACGGCCGTGTGCGCCACCGGACCGCCCCGGTCGGCGTCCAGGACCAGCGCGTTCGCGGTGCGCGGCGGTTCGTCCGCGGTGTGGTGCAGCACCGTCACCGGGTGGAAGTCGGGGACGCGCAGACCGGGCAGCAGCGCGGCGGCGCTACGGGCGTCCGTCGCCAGCAGCACCGCGCGGCAGCGGAACTCGCCGTGCTCGGCGGTGGTCACCGAGGTCGTGGACACCGCGGTGGCCCGCACGCCCGTGTGCAGGGTGCCCGGCGGCAGCGTCCGGGCCAGCAGCTCGGGGAGCGTCTCGGCACCGCCCTCCGGCACGCACAACCGCCCCGCCGCGAACGCCCGCAGCGCGAGATCGGCGCACCGGCTGGACGTGGTCAGCTCCGGGTCGCACAGCAGCGCCGCCAGCAGGGGGCGCAGGAAGCCGTCGATGGTCCGGGCGGGCAGCCCGCGCGCCGCCAGGGCCTGTCCGGCGGGCGCCTCGGGGCGGGCCAGCACCCGCTCCACGGGCGTGGCGGCCAGCCGGGCGAGCGCGGTGCGCAACCGGGCGTGGTCCACGGCCGTGCCCAGCGGCCGTGGCCCCGCCTGGGACCGGGGCGTCTGCGGGACCCGGGAGAGCGCCTGCGCACGAGGGGCGCTCGCCAGGGCGCGCACAGTGTGAAGTGCGCCCCGCGCGCTCCCTCCGCCCGCCGGAGTGCCCGTACGGTGCAGCCGGCCGTCGCTGTGCAGCACGACGCCCGGCGCGAACGGCCTGAGCACCAGGCCGTCCAGGCCCGGGGTGCGGCGCAGTTCGGGGAACGCGGTGGACAGCAACTGCCCGATCCGGTCGAGCCGGAACCCGTCGACCTTCTCCGTGGACATGCGGCCACCGACCCAAGGGGCGGCCTCCAGCACGATGGTCGTCACTCCTGCGCTGGTCAGCCTGTGTGCCGCCGAGAGCCCGGCGACCCCGGCTCCCACCACGACGACATCCGCCTGATACGAGGGCTGAAGCACGTGCCCCTCCCTGAGGTCGCGCGGCCGGTGGAGACCTCCTGCCTCCAAGAGCCGCCGGGAATACCCGAGTTGGGGTCGAGCGTAGGCAGCGGACCACCCCGGTTCAGTCGCGCACGCACAGGGTCACGGTCGCACGGCGGTGGCATACGGCGGCCGACCCGGCGAGCGGCGCCCGGTGCCGTACCCCCACCGCCCCCGCCCGCCCCGGGCGCCCCGCACCGTGCCGCCGTCCACCCGCGCGCGGCGGCATGCCGACGGTTGCGGCCGGGACCCGTCGAGGAGGGCGCCGCCCACCCGCGTGCACGGGGCGTGCCGACCACTGCCGGTCGGGCCCCGGCGTGGAAGGTGCCGTCCACTCGCGCGTACGGGTGCGCCGCGCGCCGCGATTGGGGCCCGGCGTGGAAGTCGCCCTCCACCCGCGCGTACGGGCACGCCGCGATCAGGGCCCGGGGAGGGAGCGTTGTCCCCCCGTGCCCACGGGCACGAGGCCCGCCGCGATCAGGGCCCGGCGAGGGAGGTGCCGTCCGCCCGCGCGTACGGGCCCGCCGCGCGTCGCGATTGGGGTCGGGCGGGAGGGCGCGCTGTCCACTCGCGCGTACGGTCGCGAGGGCCGTCTCGGTCAGGGCCCGGCGAGGGAGGTGCCGTCCACTCGCGCGTACGGGCGCGACACGCGCCGCGATCAGGGCCCGGCGTGGACGCCGCCCTCCACCCGCGCGTACGGGCGCGACGCCCGCCGCAATCAGGTCCCCGGCGTGGAAGTCGCCCTCCACCCCGCGCGTCCAGGGCATGTCGACCGCTGCGTCCAGCGCCCCGGCGTGGAAGTCGCCGTCCCCCCGGCGAGGGGCCCGGCAGGGCCCCTCACAGCGTCGCGCGCACCGCGTCCTCGATCGTCGGGAACGCGAACACGAACCCGGACTCCAGCAGTCGGCGGGGCAGTACCCGCTGGCTGCCCAGTACGTCCCCGGCCATCTCGCCCAGTGCCGCCCGCAGGGCCGGGGAGGGGACCGCCAGCAGGGTCGGGCGGTGCAGGACCCGGCCCATCGCGGCGGTGATCTCACGGTTCGTCAGCGGCTCGGGGGCGGTGAGGTTGAACGGGCCGGACAGATCGTCCCGGTCGATCAGATGCCGGATCGCGGCCACCTCGTCGTGCAGCGCGATGAACGACCAGTACTGCCGCCCGTCCCCCAGCCGCCCGCCGAGCCCGGCCCGGAACAGCGGGAACAGCCGCGCCCACGCCCCGCCCTCGCGCGACACCACCAGCCCCGTACGCGGGAACACCGTCCGCACGCCCGCCTCCCGCGCCGGAGCCGCCGCCGCCTCCCACGCCACGCACATCTCCGGCAGGAACCCCGTCCCGGCGGGCGCGCTCTCGTCCACCGCGCGGTCACCGGTCGGGCCGTAGTAGCCCATCGCACTGCCGTTGACGAAGACCCGAGGCGGGCTGTCCATCGCCGCGACGGCCTCCGCCAGCGCGGTCGTGCCGCCGACCCGGCTGCGCAGCAGCCGCGCCTTGTACTCCGGTGTCCAGCGCCGGTCGCCGACCCCGGCGCCCGCCAGATTGACCACCGCCGCACAGCCGTCCAGGCCCGCCGCGTCGACCCGCCCCGCCTCCGGATCCCAGCGGACCTCGTCCGCGCCCCGCGGCTCACGCCGTACCAGCCGCACCACCTCGTGCCCGTCGGCGGCCAGTGACCGGACCAGGGCGCGACCGATCAGCCCGGAGGCGCCGGCCACAGCGATACGCGAACGTTCCATGCGCCCATTGTCCTCGCCGCGCGCCGTCCCGCGCTCCCCACCGCGCCCCCGGATCCCCGGGTCGTACAGTGATCCGCATGTCCGCACCGCACATACGCCACGCCGTACCCGAGGACGAGGCCGCGCTGATCCGGCTCGAACGGGACACCTGGTCGCACGGGCACTCGGTGACCCCGCGTCCCGAGGAGGACCAGCCCTTCTTCGGCAAGCGCAGCGGCCCGCTCGACCATTTCGTCGCCGAACTCGACGGGCGGATCGTCGGCTACGTACGGCTCGGGTTCCCCACCGAGCTGGCCGCCAACGCGCACGTCCGGCAGATCCGCGGCCTCGCCGTCGCCGAGGAGGCGCGCGGGCACGGCGTCGCGCGGGCGCTGCTGCGGGCCGCCGTCGAGGAGGCCCGCGCGCGGGGCGCCCGCCGGATCTCGCTGCGCGTCCTCGGCCACAACACGGCCGCCCGCACGCTGTACGAGTCCGAGGGGTTCGTCGTGGAGGGCGTCCAGCCCGAGGAGTTCTGCCTGGACGGCGTCTACGCGGACGATGTGCTCATGGCACGCCCCTTGCGGCAGCCGCAATAGGCACCCGTCGTCGAGTCGTCGTCAGGTCGTCACCAGGTCTCCCGTGTCCACCGGCTCCGTCGCCGTCGCCGCGCGCTGCGCGTCGGCCGACACCTCGGCGGCCGTCAGGACGTAGCCCGTCTCCGGGTCGGAGGTGGAGCGGGCGAAGACCATCCCGAAGACCCGGCCGTCGGTGGTCAGCAGCGGGCCGCCGGAGTTGCCGGGGCGGACCGTGGAGCGGATGGAGTAGATCTCGCGGGTGACGGACGCGTCGCTGTAGATGTTCTGCCCGCGCGCGTCCACCCGGTTCGCCACCGTCGCCGCCTGGAGGTCGAGACCGCCGTTCTGCGGATACCCGGCGACCACCGCCGCGTCCCCGCGCGAGGCGTCGTCGTCGAAGGCCAGCACCGGTGCCGTCAGCTCCGGCACGTACAGCACCGCCACGTCCTTGTCCGGGTCGAACAGCACCACGCGCGCCGCGTACGCGCGCCCCACCCCGCCGACCCGGACCGTCGGCTCGTCGATGCCCGCCACCACATGGGCGTTGGTCATCACATGCTCGCGCGCGTACACGAACCCGCTGCCCTCGCGGCCCTCGTCGCCCGTGAAGCCCTCGACCTTGACCGTGCTGCGCTGGGCGGCGCTGGTCGCGGCGGCCGTGACGCTGTCGCCGGAGGGCTCGGCCACCTCGGCCGTCGACTCGTTCTCGAACGGGTTGAAGACCTGCGGGAAACCCGCCTCCGTCAGCGCGGACGTGGCCCGCGAGAACCAGGCCGGCGTGGTGTCCGGCATCGCGTCCTGGACCGTGCCCAGCAGCCGGGAGTCACGGATCGCCGAGGTCAGCAGGGGCGAGGAGGACGCGGCCAGCACACTCGCCGCGACCCAGGCGACGATCAGCACGGCCACCGCGTTGGCGACCGCCCCGCCGACGCCGTCGGCCACCCGCAGCGGGCCCCGGTCCAGCTCGTGCCGCAGCCGCAGCGCCAGCCGCCCGGCCAGCTCATGGCCCACCGCGGCGGGCACCAGGACCGTGCACACCGCCGTCACCGTCGCCGCCGTCGTCCCCGGCGTCACCAGGTCCATCACCCACGGCAGGATCCACACGCCGATCGCGGCGCCGCCCACGAACCCGGTCAGCGCGACACAGCCGGCCACCAGGCCCCTGCGGTACCCGGACCCCGCGTAGACCACCATCACCAGCAGCAGCAGGATGTCGAGCAGGTCCACGAAAGCCGCCCTTCTCTCGGGCCGTGCGCACCCGTGAGTACGCGGCGAACGGGCCGGGTGATCAGCGCTGCCCGGAATCGGCCGGACACCGTCTGTACACCGGAAAACGTCGCCGACCGGGACGATGGTTCCGCCGGGTGGCAGAGCACACATCGCGGACCGCGCGCCGCGCCCCGACAGTGGGGATCATGTGTGCCACCTCCCGGCGGAACCCCGTACCCGGCGTCGTACGGCGTTCCCGCGCCGTTCTGCGACGGTCTCTGCGACGGTCGCTGGGTGCAGTACGCCGCTACCGCGAGCGCGCGCCCCGCGCCGTCCTCATCGCCCTGGGCTGTGTGCCCGGGATCGCCGCCGTCACCGTGCTCGGGCTGTGCGCGGCCGGTGTCGAGCGGGGGCGCACGGGCCACGGGTCGGTGCCGGAGGGGGCCCGGCCTCCCGCGTACGACGCGCCCCGGCCACGGATCGTGCCGCGCTCGGCCTGGCTGGATCCCGACGACACCCGCAAGCGGCCCGCGCCCCGCTACGACGACAGGGTCGTCGCCGTCTTCGTCCACCACACCGACTCGCCCAACGCCTACGACTGCGCCGAGGCCCCGCAGATCATCCGCTCCCTGGCCGCCGGGCAGACCGGCGCCCGCGACTGGGACGACATCGGCTACAACTTCCTCGTCGACCGCTGCGGCACTCTCTACGAGGGCCGCGCGGGAGGCGTCGACAAGCCCGTGACCGGCGCCCACACGCAGGGCTTCAACCACCGCACCGCAGGGATCGCCGCGATCGGCACCTTCACGGCGGGCGCGGAGGTGCCGAAGGCGATGACCGACGCCATCGCCGCGCTGACCGCCTGGAAACTGGGGCTCGCCGGCACCGACCCGAGGGAGCGGGTACGGCTGGTGTCCAGCAACAGCCTCAGCCGCTTCCGCTCGGGCACCCCCGTGATGCTGCCGACGGTCTCCGGCCACAACGACGGCTACATGACCACCTGCCCCGGCGCCGCCCTGACGGCCCTCCTCCCCGAGATCAAGGAACGAGCGGCCCGCCTCCAGGGCCGCGCGCCGACACCGGGCAGCGCGATCCCGGGCGCGGGCATCCGTACGGGGGAGGGGGTCACCCCCGGCCCGGTGGTCACCCCTGGCCCGGGAGCCACCCCGGGCACGGGCACCGGCACCGGCGCCCCTACGGGCGTCGCGACGGGCGCCGCGACGGGCGTCACTCCTTGAACCGGTCCCACAGCCGTGGATACCGCTCCGCCAGCACCCGCTCGTTCTCGAAGTCCAGGGCGGTGCCCTCCGGCTCGGCGGGGGCGGGGGCGATGCCCAGGTCCGGGGCGACCGTGCCGGTGAGCTGCTCGTACGCCTCATCGGCCGCGTAGCCCAGTTCTTCGCCGTCGCCGTCGATCTCCTCGTCGAAGTCGTCCAGGAGATCGGCCAGCGCGTCCGCGTCGTGCAGCGCGCCCTCGTACACCTCCCGGCCCTGGCCGATCAGCCAGCAGCGGAAGAAATCGAAGGCGTCGTC
Organism: Streptomyces sp. NPDC059477; assembly: GCF_042749375.1. NCBI lineage: Bacteria > Bacillati > Actinomycetota > Actinomycetes > Kitasatosporales > Streptomycetaceae > Streptomyces > Streptomyces sp. NPDC059477. The sequence continues at coordinate 6,594 of NZ_JBHYUG010000163.1, forward strand.
GCTGGCCCCGTCAAGGAGTACCCAGGCGGCGCCCCACAGATCCCAGCGGTACGCGCGGTTGTAGCGGGCCTCGAAATGACGGGCGAAGTCCAGGACCATGTCCGGGTCCAGCCGGAGCAGCCGGTCGACCAGCAGATCGGCCTGCTCCTCGGGGTCGCCGTCGGCGGCCTCGCGGGTGGCGTCCACCAGCTCCCAGAACTCCGTCTCGTCCATCACGCCACCAGCATCGGGCCTTCGCAGGGCAGCCGCATGTGGAGTGCGGCGGATTGTTGCGCGGGGCGGGTGCGGGCGTGGACACCGGATCCCGCCCGTCCGCTACCCCGCCCCCGCCCGATACAGCGCCGCCTGCCGTCTCGCGTCCTGCGCGAACCGCTGCCGCAGGGTCGCCGGGGCCAGTACCTCCGCCTCCGGGCCCAGCGCGGTCAGCTGGGTGTGGGCGACGTCCTCGGACTCGACGCGCACGGTGACCGTCGCCCAGCCCCGGGCGTCCGGCTCGGCCCGCTCCAGGGCGTCCCGCGCCGACACCGGGTCCACGGCGTGCGGCAGCCTGCGCAACCCCTCCGGCGACAGCCGTACGACGACCTCCGCGCGCAGCAGCGAACGGGCGAACCGCAGCGCCTGCTCCGCCCAGAAGCCCGGCAGATCGAACCCCTCGTCCCGCGCGAACCGCTCCTCGCCCGCCTCTATCGCGGTGAACCGGTCGATCCGGTACGTCCGGAAGGTCCCCGTGGCCCCCACGGAACCCGCCTCCACGACCCGCGCGCACAGATACCAGACGCCCGCCTTCAGCACGAGCCCGTACGGCTCCAGCCGCCGCTCCACCTCGCGCTCGCCCCGCCGGTAGCGCGCGGTCACCACCCGGTCGTCCCACACCCCGTCGGCCACAGCGGGCAGCAGCGCGGGCGTCGCGGGCTCACGGAACCAGTTCGGCGCGTCCAGATGGAACCGCTGCGCCGCCGTACGCGACGCGTCCCGCAAGGACGGCAGCAGCGCGGCGGACACCTTCAGCCGGGCCGCCGACGCCGCGTCCTGAAGCCCCATCTCCCGCAGCGCGCCCGGCACCCCGGACAGGAACAGCGCCTCCGCCTCGCTGCGCGCCAGCCCCGTCAGACGGGTGCGGTAACCGCCGATCAGCCGGTATCCGCCGGCCCGCCCCCGGTCCGCGTACACCGGCACGCCCGCCTCCGACAGCGCCTGCGCGTCACGCGTCACGGTCCGCTCGGACACCTCCAGCTCGCGCGCCAGCTCGGCGGCGGTCATGGAGGGGCGGGACTGGAGCAGCAGAACCATCTTGATGAGCCGGGCAGCACGCATGTCCCCATGATGGAGGACGCGGATCGTAGGCCGGGTGCGGGTGGGTGGGGGCCGAACGCGCAGTTCCCCGCGCCCCTGAAAGACGGTACGCCGCAGCGAGCCTGCCTTTAGGGGCGCGGGGAACAGCGCGACCACCCACGACCCACCCCCGGCCGAACAACAACCCGTACCCCGCCCGGGCTTCCATCACCACAGTCGGAGAACCCTCCCCG
>NZ_JBHYUG010000164.1:0-4547 GCF_042749375.1 Streptomyces sp. NPDC059477
CGCCTGCGCGGGGGCCGGGGCCGCCGCCGGGGTGACGGGCGCGGGCGGCGCCGGGGTGGCCGGAGCCGGGGTGGTGGTCTCCGCAGCCCCCGCGGCTGCGGTACCCGCCGGAGCCGGGGCCGCGGGGGCCCCCGGCTTGTAGTCGGCGAAGAAGTCCCACCAGGCGCGGTCTACCGAATTCGGGTCCTGGAGGTACTGCTGATAGATCTCGTCGACGAGCCACTCGTTCGGACCGAACGCGGCAGCGGGGTTCTTGCCCGCTGGGTCGGCGTCGGTCGAGATGCTCGATGCGTTACTGGGGGACTGTGGCGACACGGCGGCAACCGCCCTCTTCCGCTTCACAAGTGATGGGACAGCGGGAATTAAGGCTACGCCCCCATGACCGGGAAGGTCAGGTCGGGCCGGTTCAACGTCGCGCAAGTCACATCCGAAAGCGTGTTTCGGGGCTGGAAATGGCGGGAAACAAGCGGGGTTCCGCCTCTGAAGAAATGCGTCCGCCCAGGTCCGGCGCGTGTCGCGCGCCGACCCGATGCCGACCCGTGCCTGATCACACGTGTCCGTGGTGGCCCGGTGCATCCGGGCCCGAAGCGTTCCCGAGCAAAGTTTACGTCAACTTGGCAGAAAGCGATCTCCCGGAAGGGTGACAAGGATCCGGCAGCCCCTATCGGATTCGGCCACTCCGATCCGGCCGCCGTGCAGATCGACGGCCCAGCGCGCGATCGCCAGCCCCAGCCCCGTACCGCCGTCGCTGCCCGGACCGTGCGGCCGATTGACCGCCCCCCGGTTGAACCGCTCGAACACCCGATGCCACTCCGAGCGCGGAATCCCGGGCCCCTCGTCCAGCACCTCCAGCTCCAGCGACTCCGGACGCGCGCCGCGCCGGGCCCGGAGCGTGACCCGGCCGTGCGGCGGGCTGTGCTTGACCGCGTTGTCGATCAGATTGGCCACCACCTGGTGGATCCGCTCCGGATCGGCGTGCGCGGTCAGCTCCGGCGGGGAGACATCCAGATGCAGATGTACGTCCGTACGGGTGTGACCGCCCGACCCGGAGGCCATGCCCGCGCGCGCCGAGGACACCATGTTGGCCTCCTTCAGCACCCCCGACAGATACGGCCACACCTCGAACCGGCGCTGCTTGAGCGGCACCACCCCGTGGTCCAGACGGGACAGGTCCAGCAGCGTCTCCACCAGCCGGCCCAGCCGCTCGGTCTGCTTCAGGGCGGTACGCATGGTCTCGGGATCGGCCTGGGTGACCCCGTCCACGATGTTCTCCAGCACCGCCCGCAGCCCCGCGATCGGGGTGCGCAGCTCGTGCGAGACATTCGCCACCAGCTCCTTGCGCTGATGGTCCTGCGCCTCCAGCTCGTCCGCCATGCGGTTGATGGTGACGGCCAGATCACCCAGCTCGTCCCGGCGGTTCTCGCGCACCCGGCGGGTGTAGTCGCCGTGCGAGATCGACCGGGCCACCGCGTTCATGTCGTCCAGCGGCGCGGTCAGCGAGTGCGCCACGAACTGTGTGATCAGCAGCGTGGCGATCATCGAGAAGACCGTGATGAACCGCAGCTCGGTCTGGGTGCGCACGGCGATCATCGACAGACCGGTGGTGATCAGTACCGAGGTGACGACCAGCGCGCCCAGCTTGGTCTTGATCGAGAACGGGCGTACGCCGCCCCAGGGCTCACCCCCGGGGCTCTTTCTCGCGGCCGGCCGCCCCTCGCTCATGGCGTCGGTGTCTCCAGCGCGTAGCCCACGCCGTGCACCGTGCGGATCCGCTCGGCGCCGATCTTGCGCCGCAGCGCCTTGATGTGGCTGTCGACGGTCCGGGTGCCGGAGGCGTCCGCCCAGTCCCACACCTCCGCCAGCAGCTGCTCACGGGAGAGCACCGCGCGGGGCGTGTTCGCCAGGCACACCAGCAGATCGAACTCGGTGGGCGTCAGATGCACGTCCTCCGAGCGCACCCGCACCCTGCGCTGCGCGTGGTCGATCTCCAGCTCGCCCAGGCGCAGGATGCCGCTCCTCGGCGTGGACGCGGCGATCGCCGCCCGCTCCACCCGGCGCAGCAGCACATGCACCCGCGCCGCCAGCTCCCGCATCGAGAACGGCTTGGTCATGTAGTCGTCCGCGCCGACGCCGAGCCCGACCAGCATGTCCGTCTCGTCGTCACGCGCCGTGAGCATCAGCACCGGCACCGGGCGCTGGGCCTGCACCCGGCGGCAGACCTCCAGACCGTCGAAGCCGGGCAGCATGATGTCGAGGATCAGCAGATCGGGCTGCCATGCCTCGGCCGTGTCGACCGCCGCCGGTCCGTCCCCGGCGGTCTGCACCAGAAATCCCTCGGCGCGCAGCCGGGCCGCGATGGCGTCGACGATCGTCGGGTCGTCCTCGACCACCAGCACCCGTCGCTGTGCGCCGGGTGTGGCCGTGGCCGCCGCGCTGTTCTGGGAGGTGTGTGTCTGCTCCATCGCCCGCCCCTGAAGTGTGCTTTCCGGAATCCGTGGGGTGATTCCTTGACTGCGCTTGACGCTTGAATCATCCGCGCCAGGTACGCAGCGTACGGGCAGTCCCCGCGCCTTTGCTATCCAGGCCGGACGCCGAGATGCACGACGTCCGGAACGCCCCGGGCAACCGGGACCTCTTCGGTACGCACACGGTGCAATCCGGCATTCCCCAAGGTTCCTTCAAATTCCGGAGAGGGTTTCGCGGACCATACGGCGAGTACCCCACCGGGGTTCAAGACCCTTGCGCAGCTTGCGATTCCGGTCTCCGAATAGAGTCCGTCATTGTCCTCGGTGACGGTCCATCCGGGCCCGTTGTCGATGTCGAGGCACAGGGCGTCATAAGTGGCGCACGTCTCATTGACGTACGCGACCAGATCCGCCTGGACGATCTCGGTGCGCGGGTCGGCGAGGGCCTCGCGGGTGAACTCGGCGAGCGGGCCCGCGCGATGCCAGTCGATGACGGCCGGTTCGCGCTCCACGACCGTGATCCGGCCCCAGCGGGGATCGGCGGCGGCGTGTGCGAGCGAGAACCCGACGCCGAGCCCGCCGATCAGGACGCTGGGCGTGGGTCGCCCGTCCAGCGCGGAGAGCGCCGCGTCGATCAGCAGCCGCTCGGAGCGGCCGTCCGAGGTGTCCATCAGAAAACAGCCGTTGGCGATGATCTGGAGCAACTCGCCGTGTCTGCGCAGCACGACCTCGCCGTAGGGGCCCTCACGCCGGTCCAGGACTTCCGGGCGGTCGGCGAAGGCGGGATGGCTGGGAGGGACGGAAGAGGCGGACATCCACCCATCCTGACAGCCTCCTGACGCCCACCCGACGGAATTTCGCACGCAGTGTTGACGGACCGTGAACACGGCCGGGGGAGGCGGGGCGGAGTGCGCGCGGGGTGGGCGCGGACCGGCCTGGGCGCGGCGCCCGCCCCGGCTCTCGGCCACAGCCCGTGCGCCCGGGTCCGACGGGACCGCGCCCGGGGTGCCGGAACCGGCCACCAGCGGGGCGCCCCGCCCGGCGCTCGCCGCGCGTACGGCGGCCCGCTCCAGCGGGACGCGGGCCAGGATCGGCACGGCGTCCAGCACCGTACGATCTCGGCCAACTCCTCCTCGGGGAAGGTGAGTGGGCTCGCGGGGAGAACGACTCGCGGGCCCCGGCCCGAGGTTCGAACGGCCTGCCCACCCGTGGCACCGCCGGCTCGGGTCGGCGACCGCCCCGACAGCCACTTCGGCCCGGTCCGGGCGGACGTACGGATACTCGAACAAGGGACGGGGCCACGGGAGCCGGACCGCTCGCCCCCGTCCGCGGTGCCGTCGGGTATCAGCCGATCCACAGGACGACGGCCTGCCGGTAGCGGGCGGCGATCCGGAAGAAGCGGGCCAGTTCCTGGTACTCCGCGGTCACCCAGTCCAGCGTGCCGTCGCGCTCCCAGATGTGGGGGTAGATCTCGGCCGCGGTGAGGTCCGCCGGGTTCACGTCCTCGTCCAGGGCCTCGGGGGTGAGGGCGGCGAGGGCCTCGGCGGCCAGCCGGACCCGGTCGGGGGTGAGGTAGCGGGGCGGTCCGTGGCCCCATTCCGCCGCGCCGGGGAGGTCGTCCTCACCGAACACGATGTCGACGGGGAACGCCCGGCGGCGCAGCAGGAAGTCCAGGGCGTGCCAGGTCTTCTCCGTGCTGTGCAGCCGAGGCTCGGGTACGGGTCCCTCCACGGCGTCCGCCGCCTCGGCCAGCTCGCCGACCCGCTCCCGGGCCCACTCGGGGTCGCCGAGCGCCCGGTCGAGTTCGGCGGCGGTCAGACGTACGTATTCTCCGGTCATTCCCATGGGCGGAGACTAGGAGGCGGGACTGACAATGCCGTCCACACGGTCCTCACCGTCCTAGCCGAGGCGCTTCGCGCTGGTCAGGGGGCGACCAGGCGCCGGCCCGGCGACTCGTGGAGCGCCCGGCCCGCCGGGGTGGCGCCGAAGGACGGCCGGGCGGGGGGGCCCCCCCCGGGGGGGGGGGGGGGGGGGGGGGGGCGGGGGGGGGGGCGGGGGCCCCCGCGGGGGGGGGGGGGCGCC